>JAZOVH010000031.1:0-14239 GCA_045658585.1 Acutalibacteraceae bacterium
CAGAGGCGGTTACCGCGGAGGTAACAGAGGCGGCAGAAGCTACAGCGAAAGCGCAGAAGCTTCAGCTCCCGCAAGAGCACCTCGTTCAGATTCCGCAAGCGCTTCACTTTACGGCAAAATCGAAATCAATAAATAATAAAAAATCCTCGGTGTAAACCGGGGATTTTTTAAAGGAAAAATATGATTAATAAAAATATCGGATTAATTGAATATTCCGAAAAGGTTGATTTTGGAAACTGTGTAACTCACGCAACAGGTGCGGCGCTTTCGGTGCCTGCTCTTATCTTGCTTTGTATGAAAGCGGAGGGCTTTCGCGAAACCGTTTCCGCAATAATATTCGGACTTTCACTTATGGCGGTTTATACCGTATCGGCGGTTTATCACGGCTTGCGTGACGAGAAAAAGAAAGAAAAAGCAAGGCTTATTGACCATTCAACCGTGCCTATGCTTATTGCAGGCACAGCAACTCCGTGTGCATTGATAACTCTGTATAATATCAGTATTATCCATAGTGTTCTGATTTTTGTTCTTGCGTGGGGCTGCACCTTGTTCGGTTTATTTGCAAAGCTTTTCTTTTTTGAAAAAACAAGAAAGGCAACCGTTGCGGTTTATATTATTTGCTGTCTGATTATGATTTGCAGCGGAATTCCCGTGCTCGGCAAAATCAACGGCGATGCATTCGGCGGGCTTGTGCTCGGAAACGCATTTTATCTTATAGGCGCGGTTTTCTGCGGCATCGGCAGAAAAAAGCCTGTGTTCCATATTGTTTTTCATATTTTTGCTCTTATTGCAAGTGCAGTTCATTTTTATGTAATTTATAGGTTTGTGATATAAAAATAACCGCTTCGGAAAATCCGAGGCGGTTATGATTTTTTTATATTTTCTTTTTATCGGGAAGTTCGCTTATGAATGTTGAACCGAGAATGAGCACCGCACCGATAATTCCGTAAACAGTAAGATTTTCTTTAAGAAATACCGCGGAAAGAATAATTGCAACGATGGGGTCGATGTAACTGAAAATTGCAACGGTCTGTGTATCCAGCTCTTTGATTGAAGCGAAATACATCGCATAGCTTATGCCCGTGTGAACTATTGTTACAATTGCAAGCAGGATTATTTCGGTACAGTTCAATCGGATTGCGGTAATGTCCTGCGTTATGAGAACATACGGAAGAACCGCAGCAGCGGCAAATCCGAGCTGGGTGAGTGTTCTGTCGCCTGCTTCAATATCCGTAAACTTTTTGTTGAGAATAACTGCAGAAGCATAAAATATTGCAGCACCCGTTCCCAAAAGAACTCCCTTGATTTCGGAGAACGAAGGTGTTCCGTTTTCGGCAACGCCCGAAACAAAAATCATTCCTATGAGTGCACCGATAACACAAAGCAGCTTTTTAAGAGTAAGCTTTTCTTTAAGAAAAAACGGTGAAACGAGAATGATGATAACGGGAGCAAGATAGTAGCACAGGGTTGCGGTTGCAACGGTTGTGTATCGGTATGCTTCAAAAAGCAGAATCCAGTTTATTCCGATAAAAGCACCTGAAAGAAACAGTTTCGGCAAATTCTTTTTTATGCTTTCTTTTGAAATACCTTTTTTGCCGATTAATGCAGAAAGCAGCATAAACAGCATTCCGCCGAAGCCCCTCACAACGGCAATAAAGCTTGACGGTGCGGGGATATTTCTTATAAAAATCCCTACCGTACCGAACACTGCCATTGAGGAGATAAGTTTCAGCTTATGCTTATTCATAAAGGGGATAGCGGCTGCAGATTTCGCAAACGCCTTCCTTGATTTTTTCTTTGCTGTTTTCAAAGTCTGTTGCGCAAAGATAGATAAACTCTGCGATTTTATCCATATCTTCCGTGTTAAGACCTCTTGATGTAACTGCGGCGGTGCCGAGTCTTATACCGCTGGTAACAAACGGCTTTTCGGGGTCGTTGGGAATAGCGTTTTTGTTTGCTGTGATATAAACCTCATCAAGTCTGTGTTCAAGCTCTTTGCCTGTGATGCCGAGAGAGCGAAGGTCAACGAGGATAAGGTGGTTATCTGTGCCGCCCGAAACGAGGTTGATTCCTCTTGAGGTAAGACCCTTTGCGAGTGCGGAGCAGTTATCGATGATTTTCTGCTGATATTCCTTGAATTCGGGCTTGAGTGCTTCGCCGAAGCAAACTGCCTTTGCAGCGATAACATGCATAAGAGGGCCGCCCTGGTTGCCGGGGAAAATAGCCTTGTTGATAGCGGGAATAAGCTCCTCTTTGCAAAGAATAAGACCGCCTCTGGGACCGCGGAGAGTTTTGTGGGTTGTTGTTGTAACAATATCTGCATAGGGCACGGGTGAGGGATGAAGACCTGCGGCAACAAGACCCGCAATGTGTGCCATATCAACCATAAAATATGCGCCTACGGAATCTGCAATTTCTCTGATACGCTTGAAATCAATTGTTCTTGAATAAGCGGATGCGCCTGCAACAATAAGTTTGGGATTAACTTCCTTGGCTTTTGCGGCAAATTCATCGTAATCAATGAATCCGTCATCGCCTACGCCGTAAGGAACGAAATTATAAAGCTTACCGCTTGCGTTAACGGGTGAGCCGTGGGTAAGATGTCCGCCGTGAGCAAGATTCATACCCATAACGGTATCGCCTACATTAAGGATAGCCGAATATGCCGCCATATTTGCCTGGGCACCCGAATGAGCCTGAACGTTTGCAGCTTCTGCACCGAAAAGCTTCTTTGCACGCTCGATAGCGATTGTTTCAATAACATCAACGCATTCGCAGCCGCCGTAATATCTTTTGCCGGGATAACCCTCTGCATATTTATTTGTTAAAACGCTGCCCATTGCAGCCATAACTGCGGGGGAAACGATATTTTCCGATGCGATGAGTTCAAGATTTCTTCTCTGTCTGCCAAGCTCGGCATTCATTGCCTCGCCGATTTCAGCGTCATATTTTGAAACGAACGATATTGAATCAAGATAATCCGAAAACATAAACAACTCTCCTTAAACTGTAATTATTCTAATCAAAGAAATGATATCATACAGCAACGATGATTGTCAAACCATATTGTTCACAAAAAATACTTGTATTATTTGAATAAATAGGTTATACTGTATGTTATTAACGTTAAGGAGATGAACAGATGGACCCCATAAAGGTTGATTTTTCAGGAAAGGCCTCGGGCAAAAAGGATGTTGTAATTCCTCCCGAAAAGGCTGCACTCAAAATTGTGCTCAGCATTCTTTGCACAGCAATATTGGCGGTTGTTGCTTTTTATGTAATGCTTCCGGCAGTTAACTTCAAATCATATGATTTTTATATTTATCTTGGTCTTGTTGCCGCTTCATATGTTGTATTCAACGGACTTTTCGCAAATGTTATGATGAAGCCCGAATATACACCCTATGTTAAAAAGCAGGCTATAGTTCCCGGTATTATTATCGGCATACTTATTGTTGCCGTTGGTATCGGATATCTTGTTTCAAGCGAATTCTTCAGAGCCAAGGATTACAGCGAAATTATCAATGTAAGAACAGACAGCAACTTCTCTGAAGAAATTCAGGAGCAGAATGCCGAAAGCTTCAGCGCAATTCCCAAGCTTGACGAAGAAGCAGCCGCCCAGCTTGCAACAAGAGCACTCGGTGTTCTTGAATCAAAGGGCTATGTTTCGCAGTTTACCGTATATCCCGAGTATACTCAGATAAACTATAATGAAACCCCCGTAAGAGTTGCACCGCTTCAGTATGCAAATATCATCAAGTGGTTCACCAACACAAAGAACGGTTTCCCCGGCTATGTTATTATTGATATGGCTAACGAATCAACAGAATTTGTTGAGCTTGAAAACAGCATTAAATATTCTCCCGCAGAGCATTTCAATAAGCTTCTCAAGCGTCATCTCCGTTTTGAATACCCCACATTTATGTTTGCGGATGCAACATTTGAAATTGACGATGAAGGCAATCCCTATTGGATTTGTGCACGTCTTGACAAGACTATCGGTCTTTTCGGCGGTACGGATGTTATAGGCGCGGTTGTTGTTAAGGCAGACAGCCCCACAGGCGAGAGCAAATATTATACAATTGATGAAATCAAGGCTGAAGAAACTCTTCAGTGGCTTGACAGAATCTATGATTCAGACCTTATTGTTGAGCAGTATAATTTCTACGGTAAGTATCAGAACGGCTTCTGGAACTCGATTCTCGGTCAGAAGGATGTTATCACAACAACAGCAAACTACAACTATATCGCAAAAGACGATGACGTTTGGATGTATACAGGTGTAACATCAGTTACTTCCGACCAGTCAATCACAGGTTTTGTTCTTGTTAATCAGAGAACAAAGGAAGCTATTTATTACAGAGTCAACGGCGGTACCGAATATTCGGCGCAGCAGGCAGCAGAGGGCCGTGTTAAGGACCTTGGCTATGAAGCAACCTTCCCGCTTCTTCTCAACATCGGCGGCGAACCCACCTATTTCCTTTCTCTTAAGGATGACAGCAACATCGTTCAGCAGTATGCTCTTATCAATGTTGCTCAGTATAACAACAACAAGATGGGCGCAACAGGCACAGACCTTGCAAAGTGCCTTGCAAGCTATGTTTCCGCACTTAAGGAAAGCGGCATCAAGGTTGATATTAACCCCGATGATGTGGTTATCAACACTCCTGATAACAATCAGGATGTTACCGTTGAATATGATGAAATCACAGGTGCAATTAATGATATCAGAACCGCAGTTATGGGCGGCGAAAGCTATTATTACATCAGAGTAAACGGCAGCGCTTCATATTATGTGATTTCAGCTTCAAGCAACGAAGAAGTTGTAATTTACAATGTGGGCGATAATGTTAAGGTAACTGTTGAAAAGGGCGAAAGTGCAGCTTGCATCAATGCCAAATCAATAGAACTTGTAAAATAATTAAACCGGAGCCGTTTCTTGCGATGAAACGGCTCTTTTACCTTTGAAAGGATTAATATGGAATTCTACGAAAACAAACAGGAACCGGAAAAAGCGGTGCTTATTGCGGTTGACACGGGCGAATATGACTGCGAATTATCGCTTGATGAGCTTGAAGAGCTTGCGAAAACCGCAGGTGCCGAGGTTGTTGGCAGAGTGTGGCAAAAAAGAGATAAGCCCGATTCTGCTCTTTATCTCGGAAGCGGCAGACTTGAGGAGTTGGGCGAATTCTGTGAAAACAACGAGATTGACCTTGTTATCGCAGACAGCGAGCTTTCTCCCGCACAGCTTCGCAACATTGAAAAAGCAACCAAAACAAGGGTTATAGACAGAACAACGCTTATTCTGGATATCTTTGCGGAAAGAGCCAGAAGCAACGAGGGTAAGCTTCAGGTTGAGCTTGCCCAGCTTCGCTATTCTCTTCCGAGGCTTACGGGTCAGGGAACAAAGCTTTCAAGACTCGGCGGCGGTATCGGCACAAGAGGTCCCGGCGAAACAAAGCTTGAATCGGATAAGCGTCACATCAGAAGAAGAATAAAATCTCTTGAAGAAGAGTTTGATGCCCTTGAAAAAAGAAGAGGCCTGGCAAGAGCAAGAAGAGAAAAAGACGGCGTTGAAACCGTTGTTATAGTTGGTTATACCAATGCGGGTAAGTCAACTCTTATGAATGCACTCACAGAGGCGGGCGTGCTTGCGCAGGATAAGCTTTTCGCAACCCTTGACCCAACATCAAGAGCGCTTACTTTACCTGACGGCAGAAAGGTTATGCTTATTGACACGGTTGGATTTATCCGCAGATTGCCCCATCACCTTGTTGAAGCTTTCAAATCAACGCTTGAAGAGGCTGTTTGCGCAAAAGTAATTCTCAATGTATGCGATGCTTCCGATGAAGAATGCGGCGAGCATTTGCGTGTAACGAATGAATTGCTTGATGAGCTTGGCTGCAAAGGCAAGCCAATCATTCCCGTTTTCAACAAATGCGATTTACCGCAGGCAGAAAATGTATTGATGGAGCCCGGATGCGTTTGCATTTCCGCCCTTGAAGAAAAGGGTCTCGACGATTTGCTCGAAAAAATTTCAAAGGCTCTTCCTCCCACAAGAGCAAGGGTGAAAATGCTTATTCCTTATTCCGACGGCTCCGCGGCTGCCGTGCTTCGCAAAGACAGCATTATCAATGAAGAGGAATACAGAGCAGACGGTCTTTATTTTGACCTTGTTGCAGATGTTGCGATGATAGATAAATATCAGAAATACTGCATAGAGGGATAAAAATTTTTAATTTGCATTAAATAAAAATTGACACAAACGCTTTGAGTTGTTAATATATGAATATAAATTTCGGAAGGGGTTTTATCAATGTTAAAGAAAATAACGGCAATTTTTCTTTCGGTGCTTATGATTTTTCCTTTGGCGGGGGTTTGTGCGTCTGCAGAGGAAACGGTAACAAAGAACTATATCATAACAGACCCTTATGAAAATGTTGATTGGGATTCCTGGAACGCTTATAAAACACAGCTTCACTGCCATTCAACTGCAAGCGACGGCTTTCTCACCGTAGAAGAGGTTGTGCAGAAGCATTATGACCTCAACTTTGATATAGTTGCTCTCACAGACCACGGAACTCTGAATTGGGGCTGGAATGTTGTGCCCGAAACCGTGCCTCTGATGAGATTTATCAAAAAAGAAAGAACAAAAATGGCTGATATTATTCCTCTGACAGAAGAAGAATATCAGGGATATATCAAGGGAACAGCCGATTCTGAAACAAGAACTCACGAAAACGGTATGATTGATGTTCCTCTCGGTAATGAGCTTAATATGGCAACACCTTTTGCAGACTGCCACCTTACGGGCTATTTTGCCGAATACGGTCAGGGTCTTGCAGGCGTTTTCGGCGATTATGAAACTCCCAGCAAGGGCGTTATGGAAAAGGGCGGCATTTCAATGCTTTCCCACGTAGGCGAATATGTTTATATTGATAAAGACAGCGAGCTTCATGTAGGCAAGCCCGTTGATGATTATTATGCAACAAAGTTTGCCCGCCTTTTTATGGATTATAAAGGCTCAAGCGTGGGTATGGGCATAAACAGCGCAACCGATGCCCACACAAGATGTGACAGAATTCTCTATGATCAGGTGCTTCAGAAAACAATTCCCAACGGCGTTGTGCCTTGGTCATTCACATTCTCGGATTCGCATAACGAGAGATCAATCAACGATGCATACACAATGATGCTGATGCCCGAGCTTACTGTTGATGCATTCAGAAGCAGTATGGAAAACGGCGAGTTTTTCTCGGTTTCTCATTATTCAAACGGCGTTGAACTTAACGGAATGAAAGAAATGCCGGATTTTGTTGAAAAAGATGTTGAAGACAGCAAGAGCTATCTTCTCGATAACACTCCTATGGTAACAAAAGTTACCGTTAATCAGGAGAATGACACAATAACAATTGAAGGCACAAACTTCAACGAAATAACATGGGTTTCAAACGGAAATGTTATTAAAAGAGAAAGCAATATAACAAGCGGAACGGCAACTCTTGACCTTCACGCTTCGGATTTGCTTGACGAGCCTTATCTTTATGTAAGATTTTATATCACGGGCGAAAACGGCATTTGCTATTCACAGCCTTTCGTTCTCAATGTTGAGGGCGAAGAGTTTGCACCCGTTGATGTTCCCAAAACGGTTTATGACCTTCCCTGGTTCCTCAGAAAGCTTGTAACCGTAATTGACCTTGCTTTCTTCAGACTTAACCCCGTTATCTGGATATTTAAATATTTTGCACTCGGCTACAATCCGATTGTAAGAATAATAAACCCGTTTTAACAGAATGTTAAAATTATGCAGGTTGACAAGTGAAACACTTTACTGTATAATATCGGTGTATCCGGATAAGTAAAATCGTACATAACGGAAATAAATTAAAAGGGGGATTTTCCAATGGGCATTGATACAACAGGAATCCAGGAACTCATTCTTGCAATAGTTAAGGCTATCGCAAACACCGACCTTAAGGCTATTGAATTTGAATCAGGTTTGGCAACAATTCTCACAATGTTTGCTGACATCTGGAATCCCATCTGGGCTGCTGTAACAGCTTTCCTTGAAGGTTCATTCGGACTTTAATCCAAAATGAAACAGACCTGAGATTTTTCTCGGGTCTGTTTTTTTATTGCCAAAAATCGCTCTTTTTTTCTTGAATATATAAAACTTATTTGGTATAATCAAATTATCTATAGATTATAGTTCCTTAAGGGGGAATGATAGCTGTGTTTCAGCAATTGATTGAATATTTCAGAGAGCCCCGCGTTCTTGTTCTCGGCTTCGGCAGAGAGGGACGCTCAACCTATGAGCTTATAAGACGCAGTCTGCCCGATAAACATATCGGAATTGCAGATGTGCGCGATATTCAGCTCAGCGACCCGAATGTGACCCTGCATTGCGGAAACGGGTATCTTGAAGCAATGAAGGATTATGATATTATCGTAAAAACTCCGGGAATGTCTTTCAGAGATGTAACGGTGCCCGAAAATGTTGAGGTTACCTGCCAGACAGATTTGTTTCTGCGCTTTTCAAAATGCATATGTGTCGGCGTAACGGGAACAAAGGGCAAAACAACAACCTCAACCCTTATATATCAGATGGTGAAGCAGGCGGGCAAAACCGCGTGTCTTATAGGAAATATAGGAATTCCCGTGCTCGACAGCCTTGAAAACGGAACACCTGAAATTGCGGTTATTGAGATGTCGTCACATCAGCTTGAATACACAACCGCATCGCCTCACATAGCGGTAATGACCAATGTATATCCTGAGCATCTTGACCACTACAACGGCTTTGAAGGCTATGTGGGTGCAAAAATGAATATAGTCCGTCATCAGGTGGGCTGCGATTATTTCATCTGCAATGCCGAGCAGAATTTTGATGAATACTATGATTTTTCAAAGGTTGTTCCCACAGTTATCAAGGTGAGCAAAAACGGCGGAAGAGGCGATGAAGATATAATTGCCGCAGCAAGCGCTAACGAAAGGCTCAAAGGTGTTCATAACAGACAGAATGTCTGCGTTGCGGCGACCGTGGCAAGATGCCTCGGAGTGAAAGATGAAGATATAATCAAAGCACTCGAAAACTTTGCGGGCATTGAAAACCGAATGGAGCCTATAGGCGAATTTTACGGAATAAAATTCTATAATGATGCCATTGCAACAATTCCTCATGCGGTTGAATGTGCGGTTGAAGCCATAGGCGATGTTGATACTCTCATTTTCGGCGGATTGGACAGAGGCATTGATTATTCGGGCTTTGATAAGTACCTTGAAAAGTGCGGCGTTAAAAATTTAATCGGTCTGCCCGATACGGGAACAGAGCTTTGCAACAGTCTTCTTGAAAGAGGCTGCACAAAAAATATAATAATTGCAGAGGATATGGAGCAGGCGGTTGATGCAGCATTCAGATTCACCGAAAAAGGCAAGAGCTGCCTTATGTCGCCCGCCGCATCCAGCTATAATGTTTATAAAGATTTTGAACACAAAGGCAACCACTATAAGCAGTTGGTTAAATCGCATATTGAATAAAACGGAGGGTGATTGAAATGATAAAAGAATTTATGGGAAAAGATTTTTTGCTTGATAATGAACCTGCGTTGAAATGTTACGAAGCGGCAGAAAAAATGCCGATTTTTGATTGGCATTGCCACCTTTCTCCCAAAGAGATTTATGAAAACGAACAGCCCGCCGATATTGCGTGGCTCTGGCTTTCGGGAGACCACTATAAGTGGCGCGCAATGCGTTCTTGCGGAATAGATGAAAAATATATAACGGGCGATGCAAGCGGCTATGAAAAATTCAAGGCTTTTGCTTCGGTAATGCCCTCGCTTATAGGCAACCCGATGTATCATTGGTCGCATCTTGAACTGCGCCGCTATTTCGGAATAAACGATATTCTTAATGCCGATACCGCAGATGACATCTGGAACAGAGCAACCTCTGCAATAAAAGCGGGCGGATTCACTCCCAGAGAGCTTATTGAAAAATCAAATGTATCGCATCTTTGCACAACGGATGACCCTGCCGACAGCCTTGAATATCACATTCTTCTTGCGCAGGATAAGAGCTTCAAATGCAAGGTTCTCCCCGCATTCCGACCCGACAAGGCACTCGGAATTGAACTTCCCTCGTGGAAGCCCTGGCTTTCCGATATGGAAAAAAGAGCGGGCAAAGCAATAACGGGCTTTGCAGGTCTTTGTGAAATTCTCAAAGAGAGAATTGAATTTTTTGCTTCGCTCGGCTGCCGTGCAAGTGACCACGCATTTTCATATGTGCCCTATGCTCCCGCAACCGAAGAGGAACTTGAAGAGATTTTTGCATCCGTAAGAAACGGTGCGGTGCCCTCTGTTGAGCAGGCAGATAAATTCAAAACTGCACTTCTGCGTTTCCTCGCCAAAGAGTATGCAAAGCTCGGCTGGGCAATGGAACTTCATATCGGACCAATCAGAAACAATAACACCCTTATGTTCAACAAAATCGGTCCCGATGCGGGCTTCGATTCAATAGATGACCAGGAAATTGCACGCAATCTTTCAAGATTCCTTGATTCGCTTGCTGTTGAAGAAAGCCTTCCCAGAACAATCCTTTTCACTCTTAATCCCAAGGATAACTATGTTCTCGGCTCAATGATAGGCAACTTCCAGACCTCCGAAGCCGAAAGCAAGGTTCAGTTCGGTTCGGCATGGTGGTTCAATGATAATATTGACGGAATGAGAGAACAGATGAAGGCGCTCGGCAACCTTGGTGCTTTGGGCAAATTCGTCGGTATGGTAACGGATTCCCGTTCATTCCTTTCATATCCCCGACACGAATATTTCCGCAGAATTCTTTGCGGTCTTATCGGCGATATGGTTGAAAAAGGTCTTTATCCCTATGATGAAAAAGCAATCTGCAAAATAGCAGAGGATGTTTCGTATAACAATTCATATAAGTATTTCGGAGTAGAATAATCGGAGGGTTAATATGTCAAAATATGTTCTCGCCCTTGATCAGGGTACAACCAGTTCCCGTGCAATCGTATTCGATAAAAAAGGCAATATAATCAGCAAGGCACAGAACGAGTTCGAGCAGATTTATCCTCGTGCAGGTTGGGTTGAGCATGACCCTCTTGCTATTCTTTACAGCCAGTTTCAGGCTGTTTCATCCTGCCTTATCGGCGGCGGAATAAAAGCTTCGGATATTGCAGGTATCGGCATCACAAATCAGAGAGAAACAACAATTCTCTGGGACAGAAAAACGGGCAAACCCGTTTATAATGCAATTGTCTGGCAATGCCGCAGAACTGCGGAGCTTTGTGAAGAAATCAAGGCAACGGGTCTTGAAGATTATATAAAAGATAAAACAGGTCTTCTTATAGATGCTTATTTCTCGGCAACAAAAATAAAATGGATTCTTGATAATGTGCCTGATGCGAGAAGACTTGCAGACGAAGGCAGACTTCTTTTCGGAACTGTTGAAACCTGGCTTATCTGGAATCTCACAGGCGGCAGTGTTCACGTTACCGATTATTCAAACGCATCAAGAACAATGCTGTTTGATGTTGATAAGCTTTGCTGGGATAAATATCTTTGCGAAAAGCTTGATATTCCTATGTCGATTCTTCCCGAGCCCGTGCCCTCAAGCAAGGTTTACGGCAGAGTGGCAAAGGGCATTCTCGGTCTGGAAGCTCTTGAAGGTGTGCCCATCTGCGGCGCTATCGGTGACCAGCCCGCTGCTCTTTTCGGTCAGGCTTGCTTTGAGCCCGGTCAGGCAAAAAACACATACGGCACAGGCTGTTTCCTCCTTATGAACACGGGCGAAAAGCGCGTTAAATCAGAAAATAATCTGCTCACGGGTGTAGCCTGGGGCATAGGCGATAAGGTCGAATATGCTATCGAGGGCTCGGCATTCAATGCGGGCTCGGTTATAAAATGGCTCCGTGATGAACTTCATATGATTGACACCGCAAAACGCTGCGATGAGCTTGCGGAAAGCGTTCCCGATGCAAACGGAATTTATTTTGTTCCCGCATTCACGGGTCTCGGTGCGCCCTATTGGGATATGTATGCAAGAGGCTGTCTTGTGGGACTTACAAGAGGAGTTAACAGAGCGCATATCGCAAGAAGCGTTCTTGAAGCGATAACATATCAGATGACCGATCTTCTTGAAGCTATGAAATCCGATTCAGGAATTGAATTTACAGAACTTCGCGTTGACGGCGGAGCAAGTGTCAGCGATATTATGCTTCAGATTCAGGCGGATATGATACGCTGTGAGGTTAACCGACCTGCAAATGTTGAAACAACAGCTCTCGGTGCCGCATATCTTGCAGGCCTTGCCGTGGGAATGTGGGAAAGCAAGGAAGAAATTCAGAAAAACCGCAAGGTTGAAAAAACCTTTAATCCCGTAATGGATGAAGGCCGAAGAGATGAGCTTTACAACGGCTGGAAAAGAGCTGTTGAATGCTCAAAAGGCTGGGCGAAAAATTAAGCAGTAAACAGGAGAATAAAATGGACTATTTAAAGGAGTCGTTAAGACTTCATTATGAATGGAAAGGCAAGCTTGAAACAAAATCAAGAACAAAGGCATCGAATAAGCAGGAGCTTTCTCTTGCTTACACTCCCGGTGTTGCCGCACCTTGCCTTGAAATACAGAAAGATATAAACAAGAGTTTTGAACTTACCAGACGCTGGAATACCGTTGCGGTTATAACAGACGGCACGGCTGTCCTCGGTCTCGGTGATATCGGCCCCGAAGCGGGTATGCCCGTTATGGAGGGCAAGTGTCTTCTTTTCAAGGAATTTGCCGATATAGATGCAATTCCGCTTTGTATCCGCTCAAAGGATACCGATGAAATCGTAAACACGGTTTCGCTTATAGCAGGCTCGTTCGGCGGCATAAATCTTGAAGATATTGCCGCTCCGAGATGCTTTGAAATTGAGAGAAGACTCAAAGAAAAATGTGATATTCCCGTTTTTCACGATGACCAGCACGGCACGGCGGTTGTTGTTCTTGCGGCTGTGCTCAATGCACTCAGGTGCGTGGGTAAAAAAATAGAAGATTGCACAATTGCAATGAGCGGTGCGGGTTCTGCAGGTTCAGCTATAGCAAGACTGCTCAACGCAAGCGGTGCGGGCAATATCATTATGAGCGATAAGCAGGGAATTATCTGTAAAGGCGATAACCTTTCCTCTGCATTTGAGGAGCTTGCCGAATTTACAAATAAAAATCACATAAAGGGAAACCTTGCCGATGCAATGAAGGGTGCCGATGTGTTTATTGGTGTTTCTGCGGCAGGAATTGTGAGCGAAGAAATGGTAGCGTCAATGGCATCGGGTGCGGTTGTTATGGCAATGGCAAATCCCAACCCCGAGATTATGCCCGATTTGGCGCTCAAAGCGGGTGCGGCAGTTGTCGGCACGGGCAGAAGCGATTTCCCGAATCAGATAAACAATGTTCTTGCATTTCCCGGTATTTTCAGAGGCGCACTCGATGTAAGAGCATCTGATATAAACGAAGAAATGAAGCTTGCCGCGGCATATGCAATAGCAGGTCTTGTTCCCGAAGAGAAACTTTGCTCCGAATATATAATCCCCGAAGCTTTTGATGAGCGTGTCGGACCCGCAGTTGCGGCGGCTGTTGCCGAAGCGGCGCGCCGTTGTGGAATTGCACGAATCTGACATAGGTTTATTGTTGAAACCTTACAAACTTATTATTTATATATATATTATTTTTTAATAAAGTATTGCTTTATAGAAAATAATGTGTCATAATGGCTGAGTATAATGGATTGGAATCGTTCCAATCAATCTTAACCCGATGTTCCTTAAAGGAATATCAAAAAAACAAAGGAGGAAATATTATGTCCACACTCAAAAAGGTCATAAGCTTGGTTTTGTGCTTCACAATGCTTCTCGGCACAGTTGCCATAGCCGGAGACCTCTTTACCCCCAAGGCATCTGCGGCAGACGCAGAATCGGCAGTAAAATCATACGCCGACCTTAAATCAGAATACGGCGATTTCATTTACTATGGTATCGACGTAATGGAGTATGATGTAAACGGCGATGAAGTTTACACCGACTATTATGTAAACGCAGGCGACACCCTCAAGATTTTACATTACATCAAGTCAACAAGATATATCTCCAGCACAGAGCTGTTCCTTGAATTTGACTCTGATTTCTTTGACATTTCAAATAACGGAGCAGATTATGACAGCACAGCAATGACCGTAAACGCAAACCACTCA
>JAZOVH010000032.1:0-14340 GCA_045658585.1 Acutalibacteraceae bacterium
TCCCCGCCAGTGGGCACTCGAAAACAGAAACCTTTATAATCCCGGTCTTTCATCGGGCTGTGAGATTGAATTGATAAATGAATAATTTTGGAGGTATTGCCATGAGAAACCATGAAGTAACCAAGGTTCAGCCCCTTTTAAAAGAAGACGGTTCACTCAGAGAACCCGGCTGGTCAAAGCAGCTTTATCAGGTTTATGACCGTAATGCAATCAAGGCACCCAAATTCAGAATCAAGGAATGGGATTATTATCTCATAATCTCCGAAAAGAATAATTTCGGCGTAGCAATGACAATTTCCGATGACGGTTATATCGGTTTGCAGTCGGTATCTCTTCTTGATTTTTCAAAGCCTTGGGAGCATACCGAAACTATTCTTAATGCATTCCCCATGGGTAAATTCAAGCTGCCCTCAACAAGTGCAAAGGGCAACACGGTTTATCACGATAAACGCCTTGATATGGAATTCAGAGTTTCCGAGGGTGAACGCAGACTTGTTTGCAATTTCAAAAACTTCTGTGACGGCAAGGATTTCTCCTGCGATATAACTCTTAAGCAGCCTGAAATGGACACAATGGTTATTGCAACCCCCTGGAAAGAAAAGAAGACAGCTTTCTATTATAATCAGAAAATCAACACAATGAGAGCAAGCGGTAAAGCTACTTTTGATGGCAAGGATTATGTTTTTGACCGCGCACCCGATTTCGGCACTCTTGACTGGGGCAGAGGTGTATGGACATATGATAACACCTGGTATTGGGGTTCAGGAAACGCAGATATTGACGGTCACGCTTTCGGCTTCAATATCGGCTACGGCTTCGGCGATACTTCTGCCGCAAGCGAAAATATGCTTTTCTATGACGGAAAGTGCCATAAGCTTGACGATGTAACTTTCCATATTCCCAAATCAAGCTATACAGACCCTTGGAAGTTCACTTCCAGCGACGGCAGATTTGAAATGGATTTTGTTCCCATTATGGACAGAGCGGCAAAAATTGATGTTAAGTTCATCATCACCGATCAGCATCAGGTTTTCGGCAGAATGAGCGGAAAAGCAATTCTTGATGACGGAACGGTAATTGAAGTTAAAGATATGCTTTGCTTTGCAGAGGATGTTCACAATAAATATTAATCTTGGAGTTAAAAATGGATTGGACCGAAATTAAAATAACAGTCAATGCAGATGATGTTGACAAAGCGGGCGATATTGCCCATATGGTTGTGCCTTACGGCATTTATGTTGAAGATTACCGTGCACTCGAGCAGGAGGCATGGGAAATTGCAAGAATTGACCTTATTGATGAGGATTTGCTTGCAAAAGACAGAACAAAGGGTATAGTTCATATTTACATATCACCCGAAGAAAACCCCAACGAAGCAGTTTCTTTTCTTTCTGAAAGACTGAGCGCAGAGAAAATTGAGTTTGAACTTGATGAAACTCTTTGCAAGAATGCCGATTGGGAGAATAACTGGAAAAAATATTTCAAGCCGATGCCTGTGGGCAACAAGCTTCTTATCCGCCCCATATGGGAGGATGAATATGACGCAGGCGACAGAGCGGTTATTCACCTTGAACCCGGTCTTGCATTCGGCTCAGGCACTCACGATACCACAAGGCTCTGCCTTGAAAGTATTGAAAACTATGCCGAAAAAGGCAAAACAATGCTTGATATAGGCTGCGGCAGCGGAATTCTTTCCGTTTGCGGTCTTCTTCTCGGTGCAGACAGCGCAGTAGGTGTTGATATTGATGCACTTGCAGTTAAAACCGCTATTGAAAACGGTAAAACCAACGGCTTTGTAGAGCCTCAATATAAAGTGCTTCAGGGTTCTCTCACCGATAAGGTCAGCGGAAAGTTTGATATAATTGCCGCAAATATTGTTGCTGATATAATTGTTATCCTTTGCAATGATGTTAAAAAATATCTTAATCCCGACGGTATTTTCATAACATCGGGTATTATTGAACCCAGAGAAAACGATGTTCTCGAAGCTTTTGAGAAGAACGGTCTTGAGGTTATCGCACGCCACGAAAGCGGCGGTTGGCTTTGCTTTGAAACGAAGGTAAAGAGCTGATGAGAATTCAGGATGAATTAAAAGAATTTCTTCTCGAAAAAGGTGTGAGCGATGTTGGCTTTTTCTCTGCTGATGACGGAGATTTGCCGTTCGGAATAAGCATTGCGGTTCGTCTTTCTGAAAGCATTATGAACGAAATTGAAGATGAACCTACCCACACCTATTTCAACCACTACAGAAGCGTTAACGCATTCATCGATTCAATGCTTCTTCAGGCGGGTCTGTTTTTGCAGAGAAAGGGTTATAAATATATAACCGTTGCCGCTTCGCAAAGCATCAATAAAGACGGTTGGAATTATAAAGGAAGATATTCTCATAAAAAAGCCGCTTGCCTTGCAGGCATGGGCTCGATAGGCAAGAATTCGCTGTTTCTTCATAATGAATACGGAAGCTATGTAAGGCTCGGAACGCTTTTTACGGATTGTCCGTTTGAAAGCGAAAACAGAGAGGTTAAAAATCTTTGCAACGGATGCGACCTTTGTGTCAAGGCTTGCCCGGCACACGCAATAAAGGGCGGGGAGTGGACTCCCGGAACGCAGAGGGAAGAGATATTGGACCCCAAAGCATGCAGCGATTATATGAAAAATAAATTTCAGAAAATAGGGCGAGGCTCTGTGTGCGGAATATGTATGCGGGTATGCCCAAAAAATAAGTAATTTTTGTTCCGAAAGGATGTTGGCTAATGTTAACTGAAATGCAAATCGAGCGTATGCTCGGAAAACTCAAAAGATTTGAAGATACTCTTGACGGCCTTGTGTTCAAAAAGGTTGCAAGCGTTGATGCAAGAGCTTTTGAAACTGCAGAAAGACTTTATGAAATTCCCGATGAATCTCTTTTCAAGCCCGTTGAGAACGGCTTTGTATGGGGTGCGGCAAATTCATTCTGCTGGTTCAAAACAGAATTCACCGTTCCCGAAGAGCTTGACGGCAAGAATCTTTTCATCAGACCTCACACCGAAGGCTATGAATCTCTTCTTTGGGTGAACGGTATGCCCTTCGGCACCTTTGCCACAAAGATTGTTTTCACAGGTCACGGCAACCATTACTGCGACCTTCTGAAAATGAATGTTAAAGCAGGCGAAAAGATTGATGTTGCGCTTGAAGTTTATTCGGGTCATCCCTATAAGGGCTGTGCTCCTCTTGAAAATCAGCCTCTCCTTGACTACAGATATAACTACAAGGGCATTGATATCTGCCTTAAAGATTATGAAATTCAGGAATTCTATTTTGACCTCAAGGTTATTAATGAGCTGATTGAAACCCTTCCCGAAACTTCGTTCAGAAAAGGCGAGCTTGTTAATGCTCTTTATGAGGTTCATAAGAGAGTTTATTATGCATATGACGATGTTGACGAAGAAACATTCAGAGCAGCATTGAAAGAAGCTCATCCTTTCCTCAAGGAAGTTCTTGCGGTTAAAAACGGCCCCGAAGCTCCCACAGCTGGTATCATCGGTCATTCACATATGGATACCGCTTGGCTCTGGCCCGTTCCCGAAACAATCAAGAAATGCGCAAGAACATATTCAAATCAGCTTTCACTTATGCAGCAGTATCCCGAATATAAATTCGTTCAGAGCTCTGCATGCCATTCAGATATGATTCTTAAGCATTATCCCGCTCTTTTTGAAAAGATAAAAGAAAAGGTTGCAGAGGGCAGCTATGAGCCCAACGGCGGCGTATGGGTTGAGTGCGACTGTAATATCACCTCGGGCGAATCAATGGTTCGTCAGTTCCTTTGGGGTCAGAGATTCACAAGAAAGCATTTCGGCTACACTTCAAACACCTTCTGGCTTCCCGATACATTTGGCTACAGTGCCGCAATTCCCCAGATTATGAAGGGTTGCTCGGTTGATTATTTCTGTACAACCAAGATTGACTGGAACGATACAAACACATTCCCGTATGATACATTCTACTGGCAGGGTATCGACGGCACAAAGGTATTTACTCATTTCAATAAAACCCATTGTTGGCCTGCACCCGGTGACCTTCACAGAGTTATGACGGGTGATCAGAAAGAACTGAAAACAATCCACGAAAGAAGCGTTACCAATAAGCGTCTTATTGCCTACGGTTTCGGTGACGGCGGCGGCGGACCCCAGTTTGAAATGGCTGAAACCGCAAGAAGAATCAAAGACCTTAACGGCTGCGCAAAGGCTGAATATACAACCGTCGGCGATTTTATGACAGAGCTTGAAAAAGATGTAAAGAATCCCAGCACATATGTTGGCGAGCTTTATCTTGAGCTTCACAGAGGTACTCTCACAAATCAGCACAATATCAAGCATAACAACAGAAAAGCAGAGCTTGCACTCCGCGACCTTGAATACATTACCGTTGATAAGGCAGTCAAGGCAGGCGAGGCTGCAACAGACGAAAAAACACATCCTCTTTATGAGAAGCTTCTCATAAATCAGTTCCACGATATTCTTCCCGGCACCTGCATCCCCTCGGCACACAAGCTTTCTCTTGAAGAAACAGGCTGGGTAATCGAAACTGCAAACAATCTTATCAAAGAAGCAGTAAGCGGCGAAGGCGAATGCATCACCGTTACAAATACTCTTTCATTTGACAGAAATGACCCCATCTTCCTTGAATGCGAAGAAGGTCTTGTTGCAGATTGCGATTGCAAGCAGCAGGCATATAAGAACCTTGACGGCAAGAATATTCTTATCATCAGCGGCATCACCGTTCCCGCATTTTCAAGCGTAAAGATTAATCTTGTTAAGGGTGAAGCCAAGGCAGAAAGCGAAATCGCTGTTTCTGATAACGCACTTTCAACTCCCTTTGCAGACATCAAGTTTGATGAAAAGGGCTATATTTCATCATTCATTGATAAGAGAAACGGCAGAGAGCTTTGCGGTGAAGGCTATCCTCTCAACACATTCATTATTGCGGAAGACCTTCCCGATTCATGGGATAACTGGGATGTTGATGCAGACCTTGAATGCAAGTTTGAAGATAACTCCGCACTCATCAGCCGTGAGGTTGTTTCAAAGGGTGCTGCTGCGGTTATTATCAGAAGCAAATACAGCATTTCAAAGAAATCATCAATTCTTCAGGATGTTATCTATTTTGCAGATACAGCTGAAATCAGATTTGATACCGTTATGGATTGGCAGGATAACCACCGTTTCCTCAAAGCCGCATTTGATACCGATATCCACAGCGATTATGCACGCTATGAGATTCAGTACGGTAATGTTATCAGACCCACAACACGCAACAATTCAATCGAAAAGGCAAAGTTTGAGGTTGTTAACCATAAGTATACAGACCTTTCCGAAACCCGTTGCGGCGTTGCAATTCTTAATGACAGCAAGTATGCTATCAGCGTTGAAAACGGCAAGATGCGTCTTTCACTCCATAAGGGCGGCTTAAGACCCGACTTTGAGGGCGACAGAGGCATTCACAAGACTGTTTATTCATTCCTTCCTCACGAAGGCGGCTTTGGTGCAAATGCAGTTATCAAGCCCGCATATGAGCTTAACATTCCCGTTATTGCTGCAAAGGGTGATTTTGAAGCAACAGCATTCATCGTTCCCGAAGCAGATAATGTAATTGTTGAGGTTATCAAGCCTTGCGAAGACGGCGAAAAGGCATTTATCGCAAGACTTTATGAAGCAGAAGGCACATACACAAGAACAGCTGTTAAGATTTTTGACGGAGCAAAGAAGGTTGAAATCACCAATATGCTCGAAGAAGTTCAGAGCGAGCTTAACGGCAATGAGCTTGTGTTCAAGCCTTTTGAAATCAAGACTCTTAAGATTTCTTACTAAAAAACAAGGGCACACCTCGGTGTGCCCGTTTTTGAAGGTGAAACAATGAAAATTTTTGAAATAAAGCTCACCAACGAGCTTGCAAACCTTACCGTTTATCTGCCCGAAAAGTCAAGAGAAATGCCTCATCTTGATATAAGACCCGGTGTGCTTGTTATTCCCGGCGGCGGCTACGGTATGTGCTCCGACAGAGAGGCTGAGCCCATTGCGCTTGCATTCCTTTCAAAGGGCTATGCGGCATTTGTGCTTCGTTATACCGTAGGTAACAATAAAGGATATGACTTCTCAATGCCTATGGCTGATGTTGATGAAGCAATGGGCGTTATCTGCGAAAATGCTTCGGAGTGGGGAGTGGATAAAGAAAGAATTGCCGCTATCGGTTTTTCGGCAGGCGGTCATCTTTGTACCGCACTTTCAACAATGGGCAAAATCCGTCCTGCGGCAAGCATTCTTGTTTATCCTTGTATCCTTGAATCAATCGGCAAAATCCTTGCTTTCCCCGTGCCCTCGCTTGAAAAAGAGGTTGACGAAAAAACTCCGCCCGCATTCATTATTTCTGCGGCAAGCGATAATGTTGTGCCCATTGAAAATTCACTCGCTTATGCTGACGCGCTCAACAAAGCGGGAATTTCATTTGAAATGCACATTTTCGCACAGGGTTATCACGGATTTTCTCTTGCGGATAATACTGTTTACAGCGAAAAAGAGCACGTGAACGCACTTGCACACCTCAAAGGCTGGTTTGAGATGTGCATAACCTGGCTTAATAAGCTTTTTGAGTTTTAATTTCTCGAATAGAGCCTTGAAAGATGAGCAAGTTCATCTGCAAGCTCATTAGAAAAATCACTTTTTAACGCTCTCCATTGCCAATTGTTTTCGGCGGTGGAGGGCGTATTCATTTTTGCTTCGGAACCGAGTTCAAGCAAATCCTGCATTGTCAGAATAACCGTATCTCCAACGCTTGCGAGTGCAGTTTTTATAACTGCTCTGCATCGGCTTTCGTCGCCGTTTATCCTCATATAATCACGGGCAAAATCAACATCGTTTTTATCGGCATTTTCAAACCAACCCTCAAGGGTATCGTTATCGTGAGTGCCGATATAAACAACGCAGTTTTTGGGGTAATTATGGGGCAGATAATCGCTGCTTTCGCGGCTGTCAAAGGCAAACTGCAAAACTTTCATTCCGGGAAATTCCGTTTCCGAAAGAAGATTCAAAACCCCTTCGTCGATGTATCCCAAATCCTCTGCTATGATTTCGGGCTTACCCAAAGAGGCTTCAATCGCTCTGAAAAGCTCTGCTCCGGGTGCGCTTCGCCATATTCCTTTAACCGCATTTTTCATTCCGTAAGGCACGGAATAATAGCCCGAAAAACCTCTGAAATGGTCAATTCTTACACGGTTATATATTTTAAGGCAATGTTCAATCCGTCTTATCCACCATCGGTATCCGTCATCGCGCATATATTCCCAGTCAAAAACGGGGTTTCCCCATAGCTGACCCTCTGCGCTGAAACCGTCGGGCGGCACTCCCGCAACAAAAACGGGGTTACATTCATCGTCAAGTTCAAATTGCTTCGGATTTCCCCAGACATCAGCGCTGTCGTGAGCAACATATATGGGCAAATCTCCGATGATTTCAATTCCGTTCTGATTGGCGTATTCTTTCAGTGAATTCCATTGAGTGAAGAAAAAATACTGAATTATTTTTTGCGTTTCAATTTCATTTTCAAGCAGCGAGCGTGCACTTTCAACAGCCTGCTCATTTTTTGTTTTCAGCGAATGCGGCCAGGTGTACCACGGTTTTTCGCCAAAAGAAGTTTTCAGAGCCGTGAATAATGCATAATCATCAAGCCAGAATGCATTTTTGATGCAAAATTCCTCATATCCGCTTTCTTTTTCAAATTTATTGCAGGCTTTATAAAGCACATTGAATCGCTCGGAATATATTCTGCCGTAGTCAACCTTCCGCTGGTCATAACCCCAATCAACATCTGCGTAATCGCTTTTTTCGAGCAACCCTTTTTCATAAAGCAGGTCAAAATCAATAAAATACGGATTTCCTGCGAAGGCAGAAAATGATTGATACGGCGAATTTCCGAATCCCGTCGGATTGAGCGGAAGAATCTGCCAGAGTGATTGCTTGCTCTTTTTCAGAAAATCAACAAAATCATATGCCTCCTTGCCCAGAGTTCCGATCCCGTAGGGAGAGGGCAGGGAGGATATATGCAAAAGTATTCCGCTCTTTCTCATATCAATGCTTTTGTGGTTTCACGGTCAAAAAAGTGAAGCTTTTCGGCATCTGTACCCAGAATTATTTTATCTCCGTCTTTAACCGTTTCGGCAGATTTGATTTTGGCAATGTGCCGTTTTTCTCCGAGCTTAAAATAAATGTTGATTTCTCCGCCCGTCATTTCAGCAAATTCAGATTCAATTTCAATCGTGTTTTTGCCCGCTGTCATACTTTTATGAAAATGCTCGGGTCTTATTCCCATAACAACATTTTTGCCGATATAATCGGAAAGAAGCTCTGCCTTTTTCTGCGGAATTTCAATTCTGAATCCGTTGAATTCCGAATACAGATTGTTTTTTTCTTTAACTATTTTTGCGTCAATAAAATTCATCTGCGGCGAACCGATGAAACCCGCAACAAACATATTTGCAGGTTCATCATAGAGCTTTCTCGGAGTGTCGAACTGCTGAATAACACCCTTGTCCATAACAACAATGCGGTCAGCCATTGTCATTGCTTCAGTCTGGTCGTGTGTAACATAAACAAAGGTTGTTTTAAGCCTTTTGTGAAGCATTGTTATCTGGCTCCTCATTTCTGTTCGCAGTTTGGCATCGAGGTTTGAAAGAGGCTCGTCGAGCAAAAAAACCTTCGGGTTTCTGACCATTGCTCTGCCGAGTGCAACTCTCTGACGCTGACCGCCCGAAAGTGCACGGGGTTTTCTGTTAAGATAAGGCTCAAGCTCAAGAATTTTTGCCGCCCACTTAACTTTTTTGTCTATTTCAACTTTAGGCATTTTTTTGAGTTTAAGGGCAAATGCCATATTTTTATAAACACTCATATGGGGATAAAGTGCGTAACTTTGAAAAACCATTGCAATATCTCTGTCTTTCGGAGGAACCGAATTAACCTTTTGATTATCAATGTAAAGTGTGCCGTCGGAAATCTCTTCAAGACCCGCTATCATACGCAGAGTAGTGGATTTTCCGCATCCCGAAGGGCCGACGAGCACTATAAATTCCTTATCCTTTATTTCAAACGAAAGGTTCGGAATAACCGTAACTTTGCCGTTATCAAAGCTTTTTTTAACATTTTCGAATCTGATTGTTGCCATTTTAATCTCCTATCCCTTAACAGCTCCCGCAACAACACCTTTAATAATGTGTTTTTGACAAAGAAGATAAAAAATAATTATCGGCAATATTGCCAGCACGAGCATTGCCATGAGAGCACCCATATCTTTGTTGCCGTAGCCGCCCGTGAGAGCCATTTGCACCGCAACGGGCAATGTTTTGTTTTCTCCCGAACCGAGCACAAGATAGGGGAGAAGGTAGTCGTTCCATATCCACATTGCGTTCAGAATGGCAACGGTTATTGCCGTTGGCTTGAGCAAAGGAAAAACAACCGTAAAAAATGTTTGAATCGGATTGCAGCCGTCTATGGTTGCCGCTTCTTCAATTTCAGAGGGAATTCCCTTGATAAATCCGCTGAACATAAAAACAGAAAGTCCCGCGCCGAAACCGAGATATATAAAAACTATTCCTATGCGGTTGTTAAGACCCAATTCAAATGAAAAATAAGTCATTGTATACATAACCATCTGGAACGGAACAATCATGCTGAAAACAAAAAGATAGTAGAGAATTTTAGTGAATTTATTTTTTACACGCACTATAAACCAGGCTGTCATCGATGTCAGAAGCACAATGCCCGCAACCGAAAAAACGGTTATAAATGCAGAATTTGCAAGGGATTTGCCAAAGTCAGACTGAGTAAAACCCTTGATGAAATTATCAAATCCTGCAAAGGTTTCGCCCGAAGGCAAAGAAAACGGTGTTTCGGAAATATAAAAATTTCCTTTGAATGCATTTATAAGAACAACAAAAACCGGAGCAAGAAAAACAACGGCAAGAATAAAAAGAACAATAAAAACAAGAGATTGAGAAAAGGATTTTTTGCCGTTCATTAATGTTCAACCTCCTGCTGTTTTGTTAGTTTCAGTTGTATAAATGCTATCAGAGCAACAAGCAGAAAGAAAATAACTGCTTTAGCCTGACCCATTCCGTGCCATTGCCCGAGTTTTAATCCCGTGTGATCATAAAAGGTTTTATAAATATCAAGAGCAAGCAACGATGTTTCGGGATTCTTTCCGTTCAGAGCCAGGTTCTGGTCAAAAAGCTTGAATGAATTGGTAAGAGTCAGAAATGCGCAGATTGTTACCGATGGCATAACCATCGGTATTGTAACGTTAAAAAGAGTCTGAAACTTTGAAGCGCCGTCGATAGCCGCGGCTTCGTTCAGCTCACCGGGTATATTCTGAATGCCTGCTATATAAATAATCATCATATATCCGATGAGCTGCCAGTTCATAAGAACCACCAATCCCCAGAATCCGTATTCCGCTTTATAGGTTATATCAACTCCGAAATAACCGAGAACGCCGTTGATTATAAGACTCCATATATGACCCAGAACTATTCCGCCTATAAGATTAGGCATAAAGAAAACTGTTCTGAAAAAATTTGTGCCTTTGATTCCTTTGGTTAAAAGCAAAGCAAAAGTGAATGCAATTATATTTATTGTGACGATTGAAACTGCCGTGAATTTAACCGTCAGCCAAAGGGAATCAAGAAAGGTTTTGTCGCTTGTAAAGATTTTGATATAATTTGCAAGCCCCACCCACTTGCTTTCGTTGACAACCTTGAATTCCGTAAAAGAAAGATATGCACCCATAATGAACGGAGCAATGAAAGACAGCGTGAAAGCGGCGAGGGTCGGAAGAACAAAAACGGGAAAATACTTTTTCAGGGATTTTTGCATTTTATCAACTCCGATTTATGAGCCGAATTCGGATTTCCAGTCTGAAACAACCTTTGATTTAACATCATTCCAGTTCATTGAGCCCTGGGCATATTTAAGAAGATAATTTCCGAAGCCTTCTTTAAAATTCTGGCTGGGGAATACCGTGAAATTCCAAGGAATATTTTTAACATTTTTGTTGTTCATCCATCTGACAACTTCTCTCGCAAGAGGGTCGTTGGGAGTTTCTTCTTCTGTGAAGGTATCAAAAGGTGAAATGAATCCGAGCTCTTCAATAACGAATTTTTTGCCCGCATCGGAGCTGAAAAGCCAATAAAGAAAGTCTGCCGCTGCTTTTTGTTCAGCATTGGTAGCTTTTGCATTAATGCAGATATAATTTTCTGTACCGATGCTTATTCCGTGATTTTCTTCACCTTTGATTCCCGTATAAATAGGAAGAAACTTAATATCATCAGCACTTACGGTATTGCCGCTGACACCCAGAATCTGTGAAGCGCCCCAGTTTCCGTTTTGCACCATTGCACATTTGCCGAGCGCAAATTCCGCCATTGATGAGGTAACATCAATCGTGCCGAGCTGCTTTTTGTCGGTTGTTGAGTTGTTGGTATAAAGGTCAAAAATATTTTTATAGTTATCAGAATAAGTGAAATCTATGGTTTTGTAACCATCGCCCGTGAAATCAACTTTCTTTTCCTCAAACTCTACAGAAAGGGGAATATTCATAAGATGTGTCTGCCAACGCCAGTCTTCGCCTGTTTTGAGTGATGTTGATGCAAAAACGCCTTCAATTCCAAGCTCTGATTTATGAGCCTGCATATCCTCAACAAGGGCTTTCAGGCTTTTGAAATTATTGATTTGCTCTGCAGATGAAAAATCTGTGCCTTTGTTTTCAAGAGCAAAATATTTATCAAGAATTTTCTTGTTGTAAATTATTCCGTAGCCTTCAACAACATAAGGAATGCCGTAAACGGCATCGCCCGAAGTGATTGCAAGCGATTTGTCTTTAAGATGTTTATAAAGCTCGGTATCTTTAAGGTCTGCGCAGTATTCGGACCACGATGTGTAGCCTATGGGGCCGTTGATCTGAAAAATTGTGGGTGCTTCTTTGGTTGCCATTCTTGCTGTGAGTGTTGATTCGTAGGTGCCCGAAGCGGCAGTTTCAACAATAACTTTAACTCCCGTTTCTTTTTCATAAGCATCAGCGATTCTCTCATAAACCTCTGCAATTTCGGGCTTGAAATTAAGATATCGGATTTCTTTTACTGTATTGATTGTGCCGTTTGTGTCGGTTTGGTCAACTTTACCGTTATCAATTCTGCCGCACGCGGCAAAAATACCTGCAACCAAAACTGAAACGGTAATCACGGCAATTATTTTTTTAATCATATATTAAACCTCCCAAAAAGATTGTTTGGCAGTATTTTTTGCCGTTCACCGTTTTTTTATTCCCCGATTTATGATTTTATAATTTTATTTTTGCATTTCAAAGCTCAAAATCGGACAATTTATTATAATTGTATAAATATTAACATTGTTTTTCATTGACTACAGAAGGATTTTGTGATAAACTTGTCAAGATATAAAGTTATAATTGGAATTATAGCGATTTTTTAAAGGCGGTGATTATTTGGCTCAAAAAACAGCAGAAAACAAACAGACAGTTATTCAGCTTGTTAAAAATTTTGCAATGGGTTTTGTTGTAACAATTCTTGAAAGCCTTTCGATAACACCTCTTATTAAACTGTTTGACGGTTTATGGATATCGGAAAAGTTCGGAGTGATTGCCGTTGCAAATGCGGTGGCAGTAACCGTATTTTTCTTTGTCAGATTTTTTGTGAACTATTTCTGGGTTTTTCACAGCAAAAAGAATATCCTTAAGATTATCCCTCTTTTTGCGGTTCTTATTGCTGTGTTTATGTTTTCAACAACCGAGCTTATCGAGCTTTCGGTTAAGCTGATGACCGCATCCGAAACTCTCCTCAATTCGATGGGCGAGGATATGATAATCACCGTTTCAAAGTTTTTTGTTACTTTTGTTATGGGATTTGTTAATTTTGCAGCTTGCAAATGGCTTATTTTCAACGAGAAAAAGCCTGAGAATAAATAATTTTGATTATATAGAACGGGAGGTTCAAAAATGAACAAACATTTTAATCAGATGCTTGTTAATTTCAGCGTAATGCTCGGAAGAATGGAGCACGCAAAGCTTGCTTTCTATTCGTCAAGAGCAATCAAACAGCAGGAAAAGAATCTTAAATACCTTATGAAACAGGGAAAGAATACCGAATACGGTAAGAAAAACAACTTCAAGGATGTTAAGTCGATTGAAGATTATCAGAACATAGTTCCGTATTCATGGTATCCCGATTATGCAGATTATATTGAAAGAATTGCATATAAGGGCGAAAGAAATGTTCTCACAAAGAGAATGCCGCTTAAGTTTGCGGAATCATCGGGTAGTACGGGCAAATCAAAGCTTGTTCCTATGTCAGGTTGGTCAACCTGGTGCTGTCAGTGCTTCAGCTTCAGCGCACCCGTTGGCTGTGCACACAAATATTATAAGGCTCAGGGCAAAAAGGTTCCTCCTCAGAGAGGTCTTTTAACAATTGAGGTTCTCAGCCACAAGCTGCCTTGCAACAGAAATGCCAGCGGTCTTGCCGCAATTCCCATGCTTTATCTCAAGCCCTTCACAAGATTTTTCGTAACATCACCCAAAGAGGTTATGTATCCCGAAACTCTTGAACCGATGGATATGCATTATATGAAGCTCCGTTTTGCTCTTCCCAATAAAGGGGTAAGCTATATCGGAACCGTATTCATCACAATGGCTGAATCCATGTTCAAATATATGGAAGAAAACTGGGAAATGCTTTGCGATGATATTGAAAAGGGAACAATCAACGAAAGCATAGTTTGTCCTCCCGATGTAAGAAAGAAGCTTCTTAAGAAGTGCAAGCCCGACCCCAAGAGAGCGGAAGAGCTTCGTGCAGAATTCCGCAAGGGATTTGACGAAGAAGCTATCATTCCCAGAATCTGGCCCAAATGCGGCTGGATGTACGGTCTCGGCACAGGTAACCTTGCTTTCTATCAGAAAAAGCTCCGCCGTTATCTTGGCGAAGAAATGCCTCTTCACTATGTTGGTTATGCTGCATCTGAAGGTCTTATGGCTGTTCCCATTGAGTTTAACTCTGCAGACTACGTTATTCTTCCTCAGAACGGTTTTTATGAATTTCTTCCCGTGGATGCTCCCGAGGATTCAAGACCGCTTACCATGAGCGAAGTTGAAGTGGGCAAGGATTATGAGCTTGTTGTTACAAATATGAGCGGTTTCTATCGCTACAGAATTGAAGATGTTGTTAAGGTAACAGGCTTCTATAAGCAGTCACCCACAATTCAGTTCCAATACAGAAGAAATCAGATTGCCAATATCAGCGGCGAAAAG
>JAZOVH010000033.1:0-56100 GCA_045658585.1 Acutalibacteraceae bacterium
GACGCCGACACTTTTTTCATTTTGCCTTAATAGCTCAGTCGGTAGAGCACGCGGCTGTTAACCGCGGTGTCACAGGTTCGAGTCCTGTTTGAGGCGCCACCTAAAACCACCCAACAGGGTGGTTTTTGTTTTTATTCTCGATAATACTTTGATTAATAAAATAAAAGGTCTCTGATTAATTTGTAATTGTAAAAATTATTGTTAAACTATATATTGACTTAAGTTGCTGTTATATTTGAGGGAATCTTATTATTATGTTTTTATTTGTTGACATTTAGGTGTTGGTGATATATAATATTTGCGATGAAATTTTATAGGAGTGTGTTAAATTATGCCATTAGTAAATGCAAAAGAAATGCTTACAAAAGCAAAGGCAGGCCACTATGCTGTTGGTCAGTTCAATATCAATAACCTTGAATGGACAAAGTCAATCCTTCTCACTGCACAGGAAATGAATTCTCCTGTTATCCTTGGTGTATCTGAGGGTGCAGGTAAATATATGTGCGGATACAAGACAGTTGTAGGCATGGTTGAGGGTATGCTTGAGGGTCTTAACATCACAGTTCCCGTTGCTCTTCATCTTGACCACGGTTCATACGAAGGTGCAAAGGCTTGCATTGAAGCAGGTTTCAGCTCAATTATGTTTGACGGTTCTCATTATCCCATCGATGAAAACATTGAAAAGACAAAGGAACTTGTTGCTATCTGTGAAGAAAAAGGTCTTTCAATTGAAGCAGAAGTTGGTTCAATCGGCGGCGAAGAAGACGGCGTTGTTGGTGCAGGCGAATGCGCTGATCCCAACGAATGTAAGATGATTGCTGACCTTGGCGTTACAATGCTTGCAGCAGGTATCGGCAATATCCACGGTAAATATCCTGAAAACTGGGCAGGTCTTTCATTTGATACCCTTGCAGCAGTTCAGGAAAAGACAGGCACAATGCCTCTCGTTCTTCATGGCGGCACAGGTATCCCTGCTGAAATGATTCAGAAGGCTATATCTCTCGGCGTTTCAAAGATCAATGTTAACACAGAATGCCAGCTTGCATTCCAGGAAGCAACAAGAAAGTATATCGAAGACGGCAAAGATCTTCAGGGTAAGGGATTTGACCCCAGAAAGCTTCTTGCTCCCGGTGCAGAAGCAATCAAGGCTTGCGTAAAAGAAAAGATTGAACTTTTCGGTTCAGCTAACAAAGCATAATAACAGATAAAATAAAAATCCGAACGTTTCATTTATAGTGAATTGTTCGGATTTGTTTTTTGCTTTTGATGAGATATAATTATTATGTAGAATATGTAACAAAGGGTGATTAAGTGATTGATATTACTTTGTTTATGAATGAATTTTTGAAAGCTTTGAATGAAACTTTCAGTGAGCGTGTATGGTTTGTCGGTTTGCAGGGCAGCTATGCGCGCGGCGAAGCAACCGATGCGAGCGACATTGATACTGTTGTGATACTTGATCAACTATCTGTCGAAGACATCCAAACATATAATTCAATATTGGATACCTTACCTCACAGAGAATTGATTTGTGGTTTTCTTTCAGGAAAAAAAGAAATTCTCAAATGGGAACCTGCCGACCTTTTCCAATTTTATTATGACACAAAGCCTATTAAAGGAAGCCTTGACGATTTGATGCCGTTGATTAATAATGATGCGGTTGACCGAGCAATCAAAATCGGTGTGTGTAATATTTACCATAGCTGTGTTCATAATATGCTTTATGAAAAGAGCAATGAAATTCTTAAAGGATTATATAAATCGGCTTCGTTTGTTATTCAGGCAATTTGTTTTAAAGAAACGGGAAGATATATAAGCAGTCAGAAAGATTTGATGCGGTTTGTTTCATCGGATGAACAAAGAATTATTGAAACTTTTCTGAAGCTTAAAAGCGAAGCGGATGCTGATTTTAAATTAATCTCTAATGATTTGGTTTCTTGGGCGAGCGACAGAATTGAAAAATATTAAGTTTAAGAATATTCGGAAATTGCTATGTATACTTTTATTCTTTCGCTTTATTGACACCGTCATTTATTTGTTGTAATATATCATTATTATGTTCAAAGGAGATATACTATGGAAAAGAAATTGGTAGTTGCAAATATAGGTATGAAATTCGGTATGTCACATGTTGAGGGCGCAATGAGCTACGGTGCAGAGATTGCGGCAATCTGTGACTGCAATGAAGAGAATCTTCGTTTTGCGGGCGAGAGATACAACATCCCCGAAGAGAAATGGGTAACCGATTATATGGATATTGTTAACAACAAGGAAATCAATGTTGTTACAGTTGCAATTCCTGACCAGCAGCATAAAAAGGTTGCTTGCGATTTGCTCCGTTCAGGCAAGCACGTGCTTTGCGAAAAGCCCCTTGCTCTCACACGCGAGGATATTGAAGAAATCGTTAAGGTTGCAGATGAATCGGGCAGCAAGTTTATGGTTGGTCAGATCTGCAGATTTACTCCTTCATTTGAAAAGGCAAAGGAAATTATTGAAGCAGGCACAATCGGTGAGCTCTATTTCGTTGAATCCGAATATGCACACGACTATATGTTAATTCAGGAACCCTGGCGCTGCGATCCCAAACGACACGGAGTAATCGGCGGCGGCTGTCATGCAGTTGATTTATTAAGATGGCTTGCGGGTGATCCCGTAGAAGTTTTTGCTTACGGCACACATAAGCTTTTGCCGCACGTTGCTTATGACGATGCAACAATCGCAATTATGAAATTTGACGATAACCTTGCAGGTAAGGTGTTTGTTTCAACAGGCTGTAAGCGTGACTACACAATGAGAACTGTTATCTACGGCACAAAGGGAACAATTATTTGTGACAACACCTCTCCCACATTGACACTCTTTACTGTTGATGAGAAGCAGGTGACAAAAGAACCCGAAACAATTGAGGTTGAGGTTAACAACCACAATGCCGCAAAAGAATTTGAAGTTTTTGCAGATGCGATTATTAACGATAAGCCCGTTGTTACAGATGCACGCGAAGGTGCAAAAACCGTTGAGGTTTGCCTTTCAATTGTTGAAGCAGCAACAACCGGCAAGATTGTTAAGCCCAACTATAATTTCTGATTATAAAGTTAACCCGAAGAATTATTCTTCGGGTTATTTTTTTTGTTTACTTTTCGTGAAAAAGAAACTATAATAAAGAAAAAACAAATCGGCGGTGAAGATAATGAATAATGAAATGAAGAGAACATATATCCCTTTTAAGGATTGGAAAGAAAAATCAAAGCAAACCGAATATACCGAACCCACCCCCTTGCTTTCACCCGACGGCAAGTTGCTTGCCAAAGGCTGGGCAAGAAAATATCTTTTTGAATATAACCGCGACTATGTAAAAACAGGTATAATGAGCCGTAAGGAATGGGATTTCTTCACAATTTTTGATGATGAAATGCAGATTCTTGTCAGCTTTGCGAATATAAATTTAGGCGGTTATGTTGGTGCAAAATTGCTTAACTTAAAAACGGGTGAGGTTATCTGCGATTCAATGCAGTATTTCCTTGGTGCGAATAAACACGTTTCACACTCAAAGCCCGATGCACCGTGCAGATTTGCAGATAAAATCGGAAAAACCGAGTTTGATTTCAACACTAAAGAAACAGAAAGAACTCTTTGGTATAAAGGTAAATATAAAGGAAAAGATGTTGAAGTCAATGCAACTATGGATATTCCCGAGGGGCTTGAAGCAATAACAACAGTCTTTCCTTTTGACGGCGACGACACCAAGTATTTTATGACCACAAAGCAGCTTTGTATGCCGTGTGAGGGCAAATTTGTTTTCGGCGATTATGTTTATGAATTTTCAAAAGACAAAGCATTCTGCTCTCTTGATTGGGGCAGAGTGAATACCGTTCATAAAATGGTTTGGTATTGGGGCAACGGCAGCCAGTACATAACCGATGCAAACGGTGAAAAACATCTTCTCGGTTTTGAAATTACCTGGGCAATCGGCGATGAAAGCAATGCTACCGAAACCTGCATTTTCTATGACGGAAAGATACATAAAATCGGAGCCGTTGATGTTGAAAAGTTCCCCAAGGGCAGATTCCTTGAGGAGTGGAAGTTTATCTCCGAAGACGGCAGATTCAATATGACAATGAAGCCTACACTGGATAACCACACCGATGTTGATTTCAAGATTGGCAGAATGAATTGCCATCAGGTTTACGGTATCTGGAACGGAGATGTAACCCTTGATGACGGAACAAAGATTGAAATAAAAGATTTATTTACTTTCTGCGAATATGTTGAAAACAGATGGTAATAAGGAGTGTTTCTTTTGAAAAAATCTGCGGCAATAATTGCAGGTTTATCGGCATATCTGGCGGTTACGGCAGGGGCATATATGCCGTTTGTTATAAGCGATGCACGAAAGGAATTTAATGATAAATGCGAATATCTGCTTATTCTCGGCGGTGATATAATCGGAGAAGAAACTCCAAGCCCCCAGCTTCTTGACAGAATGAGGGCGGCGGCTGAATATCTTATTGAGAATACGGATGTTATTGCGGTTGCGTGCGGCGGATGTTTCAGAAAAATGCAGAAGAAATCCGAAGCGGAGATTATAGCAAATTATCTTATCGAAAAGGGTGTTGCAAAAGAAAGAATTCTTTTGGAAGATAAATCAACAACCACCTTTGAGAATTTTGAATTCGGAACGCAGATTATAAAATCGCACGCACAAAAAAATCTTGATGATATTAAAATTGCATTCTTATCGTCAAGCTACCATGTCCACAGAGCTTCGCTTATTGCAAAGATGAGCGGAATAAAAAACTGCGGGTGTGTTTCGTGCAAAACATCAGGCTCGGCATTAAAAAGATTTGCAAGAGAATATATTGTTGCATATGAGCTGGTGTATAAGTGGCTGAAAAAATAACGGTTAAATCCGGATGCTTGAACATCCGGATTTTTTTATTTTTTATTGTAATTGTTAAAATAATATGTTACAATATTTGACCGTAAATGAATTTTTGGAGTGATATTATGCAGATATTATCTTATGTGCTCAGCCTTCTCGGCCTTGCATCAATGATTGCGGCATCTTTAATCAAAGGACAGAATATGAAAAAAATTCTTTTCTTTGTTTTTTGCGGAAATATTCTTGTTGCATTAAGTTATCTTCTCGGAGGAAGCGGAATAAACGGCGCGGCATCGTGTTTTCTCGGCGGCGCCCAGGCAATAATAAACTATTTCTTTGATTCAAAAAATAAGCCTCTTCCCAAATGGCTTGTTGCAATTTATGCATTATCGTTTATTGCTCTTAACCTTGCAGTCGGCGGATTCTCGGCAATCGGAATTCTTGCTATTGTTGCATCGCTCACCTTTATTATGTGCATCGGTCAGAAAAGCGGCGCAAAATACAGATTCTGGACCATTGTTAATAATGTTCTCTGGTGTCTTTACGATATTTTCTCAAAGTCTTTCGGCGCGCTTGCAACGCATATACCCCTGATGATTTTTACAATTGTGGGTATGATTATTCACGATAAGAAAAAAGCAAAATAATTTTACATAGCGGTTATAAAGGAGTGTATAAAATGAGTATCAGAATCGGAATTATGGGTTACGGCAACCTCGGCAGGGGAATAGAATGCGCTGTTAAGAAAAATCCTGATATGGAAGTTGTTGCGGTTTTTTCACGCAGAAATCCCGAAACCGTAAAGATTCTTTCTGAAAACGCAAAGGTTTATTCAGCTGATGAGGTTTTGAATTTTAAAGATAAAATTGATGTGCTTATTCTTTGCGGCGGCAGTGCAACAGACCTTCCCGCACAGACCCCCGAATATGCAAAGAACTTCAATGTTGTTGACAGCTTTGATACTCACGCAAAAATTCCCGAGCACTTTGCAAATGTAGATAAAGCGGCAAAGGAAAGCGGAAATGTTGCGGTTATTTCCTGCGGATGGGATCCCGGTATGTTCTCACTCAGCAGACTTTATGCAAATGCAATTTTGCCCGACGGCAATGACTATACTTTCTGGGGTAAGGGTGTAAGCCAGGGTCATTCGGATGCAATCAGAAGAATTGATGGCGTCGTTGACGCAAAGCAATATACAATCCCCGTTGATGAAGCGCTTGAAGCCGTAAGAAGCGGCTCGAACCCCGAGCTTTCTGCAAGAGATAAGCATATAAGAGAATGCTTCGTTGTTGCTGCAGAGGGCGCAGATAAGGCAAAGATTGAAAATGAAATCAAGACTATGCCCAATTATTTTGCGGATTATAACACAATAGTTCATTTTATCAGCAAGGAAGAACTTGAACGCGACCACAGCGGAATTCCCCACGGCGGATTTGTTATCAGAACTGGAAAGAGCGGCTGGAATGATGAACACTCTCATGTTATTGAATACAGCCTGAAGCTTGATTCAAATCCTGAATTTACCGCAGGTGTTATCGCCGCTTGTGCCCGCGCCGCTTACCGTATGAAAGCAGACGGTGCAACGGGATGCAAAACAATGTTTGATATTGCTCCTGCTTATCTCATTTCAATGAGTAACGAAGAAATCAGAGCCAAAATGCTTTAAAAGAACCAAAAACCGTTATGTTTAAACATAACGGTTTTTTTGATTAATTGACCTGCAAACAGTAATATGTTATAATTTTTTGCGTAGATTTTCTATTGGAGGGATATTTTTGAAAAAGTTAGTTTCTCTTTTTCTTGCTTTTACTATTGCGTTTTCGGTTTGCAGTATTGCATTTGCAGAAAATGAAAATGAACCCGTAACCGGCTTTACCGAGGAAGATTTTCTCTCTGCAAAAGGCAGAAAAATCGTTAACCGAAAAGGCGAAAAGATAAGACTCAAGGGTGTAAACCTCGGCTCCTGGATGATTTGGGAGGATTGGCTCAGCCCCTATGAAGAAGCAACTGACCATTATGATATCATAACCAAGCTCACCGAGCGCTTCGGCGAAGAAAAAGCCTATGAGCTTATGAATATTTATATGGATAACTGGATAACGGAATATGACCTTGATTTAATCAAGGAGATGGGCTTTAACAGCGTGCGTGTTCCGTTCTGGTTCAGAAATTTCTATTATGACGATAACGGCAGAAAAATCCTTGATAAAAACGGTGAGTGGGATTTTTCAAGACTTGACTGGGTAGTTTCCGAATGTTCGGAAAGAGAGCTTTATGTTGTTCTTGATATGCACGGTGCGGTAGGTTATCAGGGCGATGCCGCCCACAGCGGCAAGAAAGGCTCCTGCTCACTTTATGACGATACGGAGCAGGGCGAAAGATACCGCGAGCTTACTGATGAACTCTGGACTGCGATTGCAACCAGATTCAAGGATGAGCCTGCCGTTGCAATGTATGATTTGCTCAATGAGCCTATGTGCGAAGTTCCGGGAGGTGAATTTGACCGCAGAAAAAACAATGAATTTATCTATGACCGCCTTTATAATACGGTCAGAGCGGTTGATAAGAATCATATAATAACAATGGAAAGCATCTGGTCTGCACTGGCTTTACCCAATTCGCTTTTAAAGGGCTGGAAAAACGTTGTTTATCAGGTTCATCTTTATGACACAACAAATATGTCATTCAACTTTATGGCATTTCTTCCCTGGCTGTTTTTCTTCAATGTTCCGATGATGATGGGCGAATTTTATCCCCACGACAAAACAACATGGGATAACTGCTTCAAAACTCTTGACACGCTTAATTACAGCTGGTTCCTTTGGACATACAAGGCAACGGGCAACGGAATGTGGAGTTCCGATTGGTGTCTGAGAGGCAGTAAAAACGGTTTTCACAGAGCAAAGATAGAAACCGACAGCTATGAAGAAATTGCCCGTAAATGGGGCGAATGCGTTCAGACTCAAAACGGTTTTCAGGATACGGGACATTATGATAATAATGTTAAAGAACATCTTTGATTTCAGGGAGGATAAATGAAAATATTAAAAAGAATAACGGCATTGATATTGTCGGCAGTTATCTGCTTTTCGGCGTGTTCGGTTAATCTGACGGCATCGGCAGTTGAAATCAATGAGCCGAAAAGCCTTAATGAATACAGAGATATGATTGAAAACGGGGCATATCCGGCTATTTCAACAAAAACATTTTTATCAATCACAAGCACATTGAATAAAATTTTTCGTATTCTTACGGGAAGAGGATTTGAAGACCCTGAACATTTTAATTTTGTTACGGATGAAATCCTTTTTCAGCTTTGCGGTGATATCGCAGATGAAACAGGGCTTGATTTAATTCTTTTTCTTGAAAATCTTCCCGAAACAAAACAGTTTGCTGAATTTGTTACAAAAACATTTGATGTTGATACAGTAGTTTTGCGTGATGCATTCTATGAAAAGCGTTTTGCGTATGACGAGCAGGGCAATACGCCTCTTGCGATAATATGCTATTTTCTTGGTATGTATTTCAGCATTATTGATGAAGCAAAAGCATACTGCGTTCCCAGCGAAGAATGGGGCGGCGATTGGTATGAAATGTATTTCTGCATAACCATGCGTGACGGCTATAAAGAGGATACAGCTACCGGCGTAATGATCAATCCTGTTACGGGAGAGATTTGTGGCAAGCGTGATAACGGAATGGGTGGTATCGGATATAATGTTTCGGTTTACGACCTGCTTATATACACCCCCGTTAAGGTTTGGATGAGGGATTTCGGTTTTTGTCTCGGATATGATATTTTTGCTTACGTAACTCCGTTTTTCTTTTATGATACCCGAAGAATCAAATTTGATTATGAGGGTAAGGAATGGATGATTCAGATCTGGAAAGGCAATTATCTCACAAGTAACGGAGCGGAAATCGGAATTTATAACCGTGATGAAGCAAAACGCGGAACTTATTATGACTGCGTTGGCGATGAAGATATGATGAATATGTCTATGAAGCTGTTTCATAAGGATGAGCTTATTTTTGAACGCGAAGAAACAACTCATTGGTGGCTCACGGGATTCAAACTCAGCGATACACTTTACAGACACAGCTCGATGGTTTTGGATTTCACCATTGAAATGAAAGATGAAGAAATGCTGAAAGCTTTCTGCGAAGCAGTGGATAATCATTACAGACACGATATGGAATATACTGTTGACGGACTTAAAGTTAATGTTATATGGTAAAAATAAAGGCTTGCACCAATTTGGTGCAAGCCTTTGATGTTTTAATTAAATTATACTTTAAAGTTAACCGCCTGGTCGCCCTGCTCGTTTGCGCCGAATTCATAGTCTTTGCCGGGAAGGATAGCATTGAGGATGATACCTGCAAGAGCACCTACTGCAAGACCTGAAAGGCTGATTGTGATTGAGCCAACAGGAATCTGAATTGCGCCTGCATAGTTAACGCCGATTGAAAGAACAAGAATGATAGCTGCAATGATAACGTTTCTTGTGTTTTCAAAGTTAACCTTGTTTTCAACAATGTTGCGAACACCAACTGCTGAAATCATACCGTAGAGAACGAGTGAAGCGCCGCCGATTGTTGCTGTGGGCATAAGGCTTACGAGTGCTGCAAATTTGGGTGAGAATGAAAGGATAACAGCAAGATATGCTGCAATTCTTACAACCTTGGGGTCAAATACTTTTGAAAGAGAAAGAACACCGGTGTTTTCACCGTATGTTGTGTTTGCGGGAGCACCGAAAAGAGAAGCAAGGATTGTTGCAAGACCGTCACCGAGAAGTGTTCTGTGAAGACCGGGAGATGCAATGTAGTTCTTCTTGCAGGTGGAGCTGATAGCTGAAATATCGCCGATGTGCTCAACCATTGTTGCAAGAGCGATAGGCATAATGGTTACAATAGCAGAAACAATAAGGTTCTTATCAAAATCACCTGAGAAAAGACCGAAAACGGTATCTTTCATCTGGAAGGGAAGACCAACCCAGCTTGCATCCTTGAAAGCCTGAAGCTTTGCGGGGTCAAGAGTTTCCATAACACCTGTGAAATGAAGAATAACCGCAATTGCCGATGAACCGAGAACGCCGAGCATAATGGGGATAATCTTTATCATACCCTTGCCCCAGATGTTACAGCCGATGATGATTGCGATTGCAACAACAGCAACAAGCCAGTTAGCCGAGCAATTGCTGATAGCGCTTGATGAAAGGGTAAGACCGATAGCAATAATAATGGGGCCTGTAACGATGGGCGGGAAGAATTTCATAACCTTATTTGCGCCGAAAGCCTTGATAAGAGCTGCAAGAACAAGGTAGAGAACGCCTGCACAAGCAACACCTACGCAAGCATAGGGGAGGAGGCTGTAATCGTTAATTGCGTTGCCTGCTTCGTCGGAGCCAATCTGAGTGATTGCGGCATAACCGCCAATAAAAGCAAAGGAGGAGCCGAGAAAAGCGGGAACCTTACCTTTTGTGAGAAGATGGAAAAGAAGTGTGCCCAGACCTGCAAAAAGCAGAGTTGCCGAAACGCTTAAGCCTGTGAGGGCGGGAACAAGAACCGTTGCGCCGAACATTGCAAACATATGCTGAACACCCAGCACACCCATTTTGGGATAGCCCAACTGTTTGGCATCATAGATGCCTTCGCCCAAGTCGAATTTTTTCTTTGACATTTTTTGACCTCCGTTTGTTTTATTGAACTATGCATCCTTTAAAAGAATGCTTATTTCCTGAATCTTTGGCAGCAAAAGAAAAAGCGATCTTGTCTGCCGACAAGATCGCATAAACAATGCAGGATAAACTGCTTTTCTCTTTAGTCATCTTATCGGCATCAATTATACTGCACTCAAGATTGGTTTACTGTTCCTTTTAACATTATCACATTGTGAACAGTTTGTAAAGACTTTTTTGACATAAACCGATAAGATTATTCAGCCTCTGAAAGAAGCTTTTCAGTTATTTCTGCGGCGCATTTAACAAGCTCACCGCAGGGCCGTTTGGCATAATATTTTGCTGTTCTCTCTTCGGGAACGGGGTTTGATGTTTTTTCGGAAAGTCCGAGAAGCTCACGGCAAACTATTGAGCCGTTTTGCTCTTTGAATTCGTTTGCCGCTTTCTGAATAAGAGCATAAAGCTCTGCTTTTTTTGCGGAGTCTTTAACATCCGTGCAGGCAAATTTATTTGAAAGCACCATTGTCATTCCGCTTACTGCGCCGCAAACCTCACGCAGTCTGCCGAAGCCGCCGCCGAAACCTGCAGAAACTTTTAATGCGGTTTCTTTGTCAAAACCCGTTTCTTCGCAGAATGCGCAGAAAACCGCCTGACTGCAATTGCAGCCGCTTTCAAAAAGCTCTTTTGCAAATTCACCTTTATTCATAAATCAATCACCAATTATAAATCTGTTCGGGATTTTTGAAGATATCTTCAAGCCTTTTAATGAAAGGAACAACCTCGCCGAAGTCAACAGCTCTGTGGTCAAAAACAAGGTCAATGGGCATTTCGGCACCTATTGCAACATAATCATTGCCGTTTTCATCCTGTTTGATAACGGGCTTTTTGTTTGCGGCACCCATACAGCAAACAAAAACCTGGGGCGGAATTATTGAAAGCATGGCAACTCTGCCGGGGATACCTCTTGTAAGAGAACCGATGTTTGAAATGGTAACTGTTCCCTGCTTGATGTCATACTTTGTGAGTCTGTCTGTTTCGGGGATTTTGTAGTAATCTTTTTTTGCCTGACCTGAAAGAGTCTTGATTTTGTGTTTGCCGGTTTTTGCACCAACAAGGCGGTATATTGCGTTCTTGATTTTACCTTTTTTGAGTTTTTCAAGTGTATCGTTGAGAGAAACGGAAAACATAACTTCGGTAAGATCGGTGTTGCCGATTTTTCTGCTCACATCTGCGATGTATTCCGTAAGTTCAACAAGGTTTTTGTTGCCGATATCGTGAAGATTGATTGTCATCATTTCGCCGTTGGGCAGAATCCAGGTCATACCTGCGTGAATCTCATCAAATTCCTTGATACAGCCTCTTACAAGTTTACGGTTAAACTTAATATGGGCATTAAGCTGAGGCGCCGCCTTGAATGCTTCGGCAAGAGCCTTGAGCATTACGGTGTTGACCGTAAGCTTAACGGGGAATTTACCCGAATTGTTGAGTTCTTTAACAGCGTTAAGAAAATCCGAAACCTCAGGCTCATAAATATAAGAGGTATGGGGTATTGTTTCCCAGCTCTCGGAAGTCATATTTGCAATTATTTTTCTTTGAATACCAAAGTGTGTTTCTTTTGTAACTTTCATTTTTCAGCCTCCCTTTAAAGCTTTATACAATCCAAATATATCATAGCAGAAAAAAACTATAATTCTCTGTGAGAATTAAAATAAATTTAACAAAATATGCATATTTTTTTCATTTTACTTCCAAAAGAGCTTTGAATATGGTATTATATATAAAAATTATCCGAAAGGGTTATCAATACAATGAAGAAACTGTTACCGTATTTAAAAGGCAGCCGCACTCAATGTGTTCTGGCTCCGCTTTTTAAAATGTTTGAGGCAATTCTTGAACTTTTTGTGCCTCTTGTTATTGCGAATATTATCGATAAAGGCATAGGCTTCGGCGATAAGGGATACATAATAAAAATGTGTATCGTGCTTGTTGTGCTCGGTGCCGTGGGGCTTGCTTTCTCAATAACAGCCCAGTTTTTTGCTGCGCAGGCATCTGTTGCTTTTGTTAAGAGACTTAAGCACGCGCTTTTCAAGCATATAGGAAAGCTTTCATATTCACAGCTTGATTCTCAGGGAACATCAACTCTTATTGCAAGAATGACGAGTGACATGGACAGCGTTCAGAACGGACTTAACCTTACTCTGCGTTTGCTTCTGCGTTCTCCGTTTGTTGTTCTCGGAGCAATGGTTATGGCTTTTACCGTTGATACAAAGGCGGCAATGATATTTGCTGTTCTTATTCCCTTGCTTTCTGTTGTTGTTTTCGGAATTCTTTTTTCTTGTGTTCCGCTTTATAAAAAAGTCCGTTCGCACCTTGATGCTGTTCTCGGCTCTGCAAGAGAAAATCTTGTGGGCGCAAGAGTTTTGCGTGCATTCAGAAAAGAAAACGAGCAGATTTCCGAGTTTGAAGCGAGAAATGAAGCATTAACAAAAATGCAGGAGTTTACCGGCAGAATTTCAGCTTTGCTCAATCCCGTAACATTTATTATTATAAATATCTGTATCGCGGTGCTCATATATACGGGTGCACTCCGCGTTGATGCGGGAATTATAACTCAGGGTGCCGTGGTTGCACTCTATAACTATATGTCGCAGATTCTTGTTGAACTTGTTAAATTTGCAAATCTTATTATCAGCGTAACAAAATCCGTTGCCTGTGCGGGCAGAATTTCTGCTGTGCTCGAAACACCTGCAGATGTTTGTGAAGGTAACGGAAAAGAAAACAAAGAAACCGATTTTGCGGTTGAATTTGATAATGTTACATTTACTTATGAGGGAGCGGGAGAAGCCTCTCTTGAAAACATTTCATTTTCCGCCAAAAAAGGCGAAACAATCGGAATTATCGGTTCAACCGGTTCGGGCAAAACAACTCTTATTAATCTTATACCCGCCTTCTACAGAGCGGACAGCGGTGAAATCCGCATAATGGGAAAATCCGTTAACGGTTGGAACGAATCTCTTCTTCGCGAACAAATAGCGGTTGTGCCCCAAAAATCCGTGCTTTTTAAAGGAACGGTAAGAGATAATATGCTTTGGGGCAAAAGCGACGCAACCGATGATGAAATATGGTCTGCTCTTGAAACGGCACAAGCCAAAGAATTTGTTGCCGATAAAAACGGCGGGCTTGATGCTCCCGTTGAGCAGGGCGGCACTAACTTCTCGGGCGGTCAGCGCCAGAGACTCTGCGTTGCAAGAGCAGTTATTTCAGATGCAAAAATTCTTATATTTGACGACAGTTCAAGTGCGCTCGACTACGCAACCGATGCCGCAATGCGAAAGGCAATTGCTGCTTCGCAAGGCGATAAAACCGTATTTATCGTTTCTCAGCGAACCTCTTCAATTATGGGCGCGGATAAAATTATTCTGCTTGATGACGGAAAGGCAGAAATCGGCACACACGAAGAGCTTTTGAAAAACAGTTCGGTTTACCGTGAAATTCATCTTTCACAGTTTGAGGAAGAGGAGGCTGCGGTATGAAAAATAAAGTTAAAACATCAACAATAAAAAAGGTTCTGTTTTATGTAGGGAAATACAGATTTCATCTTATTGCCTCGGTTATCCTTGCGGCGGTCAGCGTTGCAATAGGTCTTTATATTCCCGTGCTTGCGGGCGATGCAATTGATACTGTTGTTGATGCGGGCAATGTGAATTTTGAATCTTTGATGCCGTATCTTTATAAAATTGTAATTCTTGCAGTTTCTTCGGCACTTGTTCAATGGGTTATGAACACCCTTAATAACCGCATAACTTTCCGTGTGGTGCGCGATATAAGAAATGCGGCAATCAGAAAAATTCAGATTTTACCTTTGAGTTATATTGATACCCACCCTGCGGGCGAAACCGTGAGCAGAATAATTGCCGATGCCGACCAGTTTGCAGACGGCTTGCTTATGGGATTTACCCAGCTTTTTACGGGTGTTGTAACAATTGCGGGCACTCTTGCATTTATGCTCTCAATAAACGCAAAAATTGCGCTTGTGGTTGTTGTGCTGACACCGATTTCTCTTTTTGTTGCAAGGTTTATTGCCAAGCGAACATTTTCTATGTTTACCAAGCAGTCGGAAACAAGAGGCGAGCAAACCGCATTTATTGAAGAAATGGTGGGCGGTGCAAAGGTTGTAAAAGCTTTTTCAAGAGAAGATGAAGCTCTTGAAAATTTTGATGAAATAAATGAGCGATACGAAAAGCATTCGCTTAAAGCGATTTTCTTTTCTTCTTTAACAAATCCGTCAACCCGATTTGTTAACAGCATCGTTTATGCCGCAGTAGGCTTAACGGGTGCAATTGCGGCGGTTAACGGAGCGATAACCGTTGGCGGACTTTCGTGCTTTTTGAGCTATGCAAACCAATACACAAAACCGTTCAATGAAATTTCGGGCGTTGTTGCCGAATTGCAGAATGCTCTTGCCTGCGCACAAAGGCTTTTTGAACTTGTTGAGCAGACACCGCAGACTCCCGATTATGAAAACCCGATTGAACCCGAAAACATTGACGGCAATGTTTCGCTTGAAAATGTTGCGTTTTCTTATGATAAAAACAAAGAGCTTATCAAAAATCTCAACCTTGCCGTTGAAAGCGGCAAAAGAGTTGCAATAGTCGGCCCGACCGGTTGCGGAAAAACAACGCTTGTTAATCTGCTGATGCGTTTTTATGATGTTGATGAAGGAAAAATCAGCGTTGACGGAATTGATATTATGCAGATGAAGCGTTCAACTCTGCGTTCGGGCTACGGAATGGTGCTTCAGGATACCTGGCTTAAAGACGGCACGGTGCGTGAGAATATTGCGATGGGTAAGCCTGATGCAACGGATGAAGAAATAATAGCCGCCGCAAAAGCATCGCACGCACACAGCTTTATAAAAAGACTTCCCAAAGGTTATGATACCGTTATTTCCGACAGCGCATCGGGTCTTTCGCAGGGTCAGAAACAGCTCCTCTGCATTTCAAGAGTTATGCTTTGCCTGCCTCCGATGCTTATTCTTGATGAAGCAACATCTTCAATTGATACCAGAACGGAAATAAAAATTCAGCAGGCTTTCGGAAAAATGATGCAGGGCAGAACAAGCTTTATTGTTGCCCACAGACTTTCGACCATAAAAAATGCCGATGTGATTCTTGCAATGAAAGACGGTAAAATCGTTGAGCAGGGCAGTCACGATGAGCTTATGCTGAAAAACGGCTTTTATGCCGAGCTTTATAACAGCAGACTTGACACAACGGCGTAATTGATATTATTATTAAAATGTAATATTAACAGGAAAGGAAAACGCTTATGATTTCAGCAGTAAAAATATTTCTTTCGGTAATGCTTTCAGTTCTCAATATTTTCTTTTCACCGATTTTCGGTAGTTTCAAAGCTCCTTTTGAGCCGATTGACCCCGAAAAGGTGAAACTTAACTTTGCAGCAATTTCAGATACTCATATGACCGACAGCATTCTTCGTTCACTTATGCTTGAAATCGGTCTTGAGGGAATGGAAAACTCAAAGACTCCTCTTGATGCTCTTGTTGTTGCAGGAGACCTTACCGACCACGGCTATCTTGAAGATTATGAAATGCTCAAAAAAACTTTTGAGGGCTATAATCCCGCAAAGAACATAATTCTTGCAGAGGGTAACCACGATACCTGGACTGAAGACGATAAATATGACCTTGCAAGAGAGTATTTTATCAGGTATAACAAGGAAATCTGCGGAAGAGATATTGATGCTCCGTATTATTCAACAAAAATAAACGGCTATTCATTTATCGTTCTCGGCAGCGAATATGACCATACAGACGCATATTTCAGCGATGCTCAGATTGCTTGGCTTGAAGCGGAAATGGAAAAAGCCTCAGCAGACGGTTTACCCATTTTTGTTATCAGCCATTGGCCCATAAACGAAAGCCACGGTTTGCCCGAAACATGGGGCGATGATGAACCTGAACCCGACGACGGCGGAATGGGCGACCAGTCCGACGCGGTTGAAACTATACTTAAAAAATATAAAAATGTATTTTTAATCAGCGGTCATATTCATAACGGTTTTTCAAACGAAGCAACATCAGATTTTTATGGCTACTGCTCTGTTGATTCCGAAGGTTCGTTCCACAGCGTAAATCTTCCCACATATATGTATATGACAATCAGAGGCAGAATCTCAAACGGCACGGGTTTCCAGTTTGAGGTTTATGAAGACCGAGTTGAAATCCGCGCAAGAAGCTATTCGGCAGATGTCTGGTATACCGATTATAACTACACAATTCCTCTCGTATAAAAAACAAAAGGTCGGATTTTTCCGACCTTTTAAGGTTTCCAAAGATATTTATTCAAATCAATCTTTCCCTCGGGAGTGAATTCAATCCCTTCCTCGGAAAGCAGAATTCTTTGCATATTCTCTCCTCCGAAAGCAAATGCAACAGAAACCTCGCCTTTGCGGTTAACAACTCTGTGGCAGGGGATAACCCCCGGCTCAGGGTTAACATGTAACGCATATCCAACAACTCTTGCAAGCCTCGGATTGCCTGCAAGCAGGGCAACCAATCCGTAGGTTGCAACCTTGCCTTTCGGAATTTGTTTTACAACATCATATATTTTTTCAAAAGTATTCATAAAATCACCGTCTGTATTATAACATTACATTTATATATATACAAGCGGGAAATAAAGGGGGCAACAATCATTAAATATACACATATAATCTGGGATTGGAACGGCACATTGCTTGATGATATCAGCGCATCTCTTGAAAGCGTTAACGATATGCTTGAAAGAAGAAAAATGCCGCCGATTGATATTGTGCGTTACCGTGAATGCATCAGCGTACCTATCAGGGGATTTTACGAAAAGGTCTTTGACCTCGAAAAAGAAGATTATGCAGGAATACTCCGTGAATATAACGAAGGCTATCTTTTTCACCTTAAAGATTGCGGGTTATCTGACGGCGCAACGGATTTGCTTGAGCTTTTTGAGAGTGCAGGAGCAAAGCAGATTATTGTTTCTTCTTCGAATAATGAGCAGCTTTGCGCCAATGTTAAAAAGTACGGAATATGGCAAAAATTTGATGCCGTACTCGGCGCAGCGGACTATATGGCAAACTCAAAAATAGAGAGAGCTGTTGCTTATTTAGAGAAAGAAAATGCAGAAAAAGGAGCCGTTTTAGTCATCGGAGACCTTATTCACGACGAAGAAATGGCGAACAAAATCGGGGCAGATTGTATACTTTTGAGCAGCGGACATGAGCAGAGAGAGCGACTTTTTTCTTCTGATTCCAGAATTGTTGACAGCTTGAAAGAAGTGGAAAATTATTGTTGAATATTAACAAATAACAAAAATATCATTTATGCAATATGTATAAAAAAGCATCAAGTTAACAATTTGTTCATAAATTGTTTAAAAAAAGTTTAAAAATTTGTGTTTGCAATGCAACATCTTCTTTATAAAGTAATAGTGTAAATTAAGACGCGTGTATGCGTCTCGAAGCCAATGCACGGCTTCAGCGGTTTTCCGCAATACAAATGGAGGTGCAAATATGAAAAAAGCAAAGAAACTCTTAGCTGTTATTATGGCTGCGGTTATGCTTCTCTCAGCAGCATGCCTGCCCGTATATGCTAAGCAGGCTGCCACCAAATACGGTGCGCCCGAACAGATGACTACGAACCAGAAGTATTATTTCAATGCAGACCAGGGTTGTTCATATCTCCTTGACTTGCTTGATGAAATGCTTGCCGAGGCGTATATTAAATTGTCTTGGGATAACCTTGTTTCCGGCTGGGGTTGGCTTATCGAGCCCATTGCCGGTCGTGACGACATTGACCTTACCAGTATCGACAATGCAATTGAGTCAATCTATGATCTTATCGACGTTCTTGACAGCGGTGCTGTTAACACAATCGGTGGTTGGATCGTTGGTGACCTCGATTATCTTCAGAAAACATATCTTGATCCCGGTATGAAGCGCGGTAACCGTTCCGATAACTATTCAACCGGCAGCAACGATATGAAGATTCTTTTCAGCCTTGTTCAGTGGCTTGGCGATACAGGCGTTAAAGATTTGCTTGCCAGAGTTATTTCCGGTTCAGCAGACCTTGGCTTGCTTGAAGACACAATCACCGGCCTTGAAATTGCGGGTATGCCTCTTCTTCAGGATATCGATAAGTATCTTCCCGTTCTTCTTTATCAGCTCCTTATTGACGATACAGTAACTGCAGACACAATGCCTGCAGGCGAAACAATCGAAACTGGTATTCAGAAGATTGTTAACTGGGCTCTTATCGACGGCACAGGTGAAGCTCCCTCAAACGGTGGTACTTCGCTCCTCGGCACAAACTTTGAGCCTCTTATCGGCAACGCAATCACCTATGACCAGGTTGATATTTCGACACTGGGTGTTTATGACTTGGTTCACAATCTTCTCAACGGTCTTCTCAACGGTTTGCTTGCTCCCATGCTCGGCGATCTTATCGCTGACCTTGTAGGTATTGAAGAAGACGGTTCGGTAAGCGATGAATCAACATTCAACCTTATCATCGGTATCGTTGAAGGTCTTCTTGTAGATAACGGTGCAAAGCCTCCCGTTTATACTGAACCCGAAGATGCAAGAACTCCCGGCGGTATTGTTAATGACCTTGTTGACTGGCTCTTTAAAGACGGTGCTCTTCAGGTGTTCATTAAAATAGAAAGATCAGGTCTTGGTCTTACTGATAACTTCATGTCACTTCTTTATGACCTTATTAGAATTGCAATCAACCTTCTTCCTGCTCTCGGTCTTGAAATCCCCGACGGACTTCTTCCTTCAGCAGATGATCTCACCGATACATACTACTACAAAGTTCTTGTAAATGAAGAAACCGGTGAAGAAACCAAGGTTCAGTGTCTGAAGACAGATGATGAAAAAGTAGATCAGCTTTATCAGACTTATTACGGAAAGAATATCTGTTTCCCCGTTTATAAAGCAGACGGAAAAACTATAGATTACTATAAGTATTTCGGCGGCGAAGAACTTACTGTTAACACAACAGATGAAAATGGCGCAAACTATGAAAACCCTGACTTCATCAGACCCTATTACATTATGTCTATGGATCAGGTTTGGGCAGCAGTTGTAAAAGCTGTGTTCAATCTTATTTCTGAAGGTCCCTACTTCAGACCCAGCACTCCTGATCTTGCAGTTCCCACAGACACAATGGAAGCTGTTCTTGCTTACGGTGTTGCAGGTCTTGCCGCATCAGTTATCCCCGAAGGTAACTGGTATGACAGACTTGATGCATATGCAATCACAGGCAGCACAGAGCCTTATGAAATCAGAACAGGTGTAACTGTTGTTCCTCTTGCGTTCACAGATTCTTCCGCAAGAAGCGCAACAAGGCTTCCCACCGGTGCAATGGAAATTGCTGCAGGTCTCGGCGCATATTATCTCAACACAATGCTTGACCTTTCAACCAATCAGAGACTTACAGTTCTTCACACAAGCTTTGAACAGCTTCTTACAGAACTCGGTCTTTGGGCGATGACAAAATATATCCCCATTCTTGCCGGTGATATCAACCCCTCAACAGGTCTTGCATACACATCGCAGTATACAGGTCCTTACGGCGAAGCAAGATATCCTGCTACTTTTGCAGCAGAAACTAATACTCTTATTAATGAAATTTATGAGAACTTCTCATCAAGAAAGCTCAAGGCTAATCCCAATTGGAATGCAATCTATGATTACCTTGATTCAACCCTTCTTTCTCTTCTTCCCGCAGGCTGGCTTCCCGATCAGTATTATGACTCATACTCACTCTTCAATGATTGGCTCTTCGGAAACATTGTAAGATTTGACCTTCAGGGTCTTCTCGGAATCCTTTCAGCAAACAGCGAAGGCGAGCTTAACGAGCCTCTTCTTGTAGTTCTTCTCAGAGTTATTGACCGTGTTCTTGCAACAGTATTTGCAGGCGAAGCAGTTATGCTTCCCACAGACAGAAACGGAACAGGTGCAAATTCTGTATTTAACAGACACACAAGCATAACATCACTCACCGCTCTTCTTGATGACGGTGACGGAAATGTAAACGGTTCTCTTCCCCAGTTCTTAGTAAGACTTCTTACTCTTCTCAATAAGCATAAGGGTCTTCTCCTTGCAACATTCTTACCTATGCTTTTGGGCGGAACATGGGAAAGACCTTTCGACAGAAATGCTCTTAAGTCAGAAAATAACTTCGTAAATGTTCTTGGCACTGATATGACAAGATATAAGATTTCAGATCTTGAAAATCAGCTCAGAACTCTTACAAAAAATGTTAACGCAACTCAGATTAACAGAACTGCTTACACATCAACAACTCCCGTAGAGTATGGTGTTTATTCATCCGCAGAAGCAGCAGCTGCCGCTCAGGCAGAACTTGGTGAAAACTATATCGCCACCGAGCAGGGAACTGCAGAAGACGGTTCAGCAACATATACAGTATTCAGAGGCCTTAATGCAGATGATGTTCTTGAACAATTTAAGGCTCAGTACGGTGAAGATGCTGATATATATGTTGAAACAGTTGAAAAGGTTGCTTCAACAGCAACAACACCGGCTGTATATGAATTCAATGTTTATCAGAACAAGGATTTCTATGCTTCAGCAGATCACAGCACAGTTACAGATGAATTCGGTGTTAAAAATAAATTCACAAACTTCAGATATAAATCAATAGTTCCTGCTTCAGCAAGCAATCCTCTTGTAAAATGGGATAGCGATGCATATTATTTCTGGGAGTCAGAAGACGCTAACCCCAACGCATACTATTATGCTAACATTAAAGATACCGTTAAGAAAGCGGAAACCTTTGTTGATACTTATAAATCATTTGCAACAAGCACCCTTCCCGATGCTTTCGGTGCATGGTTTGAATACAGTATTGACGCATATATGGTTTCAGCAGGTCTTTATGACTCAAACCTTGATGGTGTTGCCGATCCTGCAACTGACGGTTATCCTTCAGTTCCCACTGCAATGTATCCTTATTATAATGAAGGAGATACAACTCAGCAGACTTGGATTGACCCCGCAATCGATGAAGCTGTTACACGAGCAAGAAACGGCTTTAACAGAACCAATTTTGAACTTCTTGTAATGGCAGAAGCTTACGGTAATGATATCCGTAACAATGTTCTTCTTGATTTGTTCTATACAGAAAAAGTTGTAAGATATGCACTTTGGGCAAATAACGGAAACAATGTAGCAGAAGCATTGAAGTTTGATATTACAGCAAACGCTGATGGCAGCTACACAGGTAACGGCACTGCAAGCAGACAGTGGAAAGATCTTTCAGCAGCAGAAATTGCTCAGGTTAAGGCTCTTTGCGACGGTTACTATATGTATCTTGAGCAGAATGCTGAAACAGGCGAATATGAGATCTACAGAAAAGCGTTCACTTATGCATCAAACCTCCAGTATCTCCAGGCAGCTGACGGTTCAAATAATATTGACGCAATGCCTATTACATCAAGACATTATGTAGGAGACGATGGTCCCAGCGATCATCAGAAAGCTCAGAACGCAATCTATGATGGATATATCGATTACATTAAAGAGCTTTATTCATTAAGAAGAAGCGTTTATAATCAGCTTGATACTCTTAACTGGAGATTTAAAACTGCTGAAGAAAACAGAGCAACATCAATCGATCCCACAATGCTTAACTGGGCACTTGCTCTTACCAAAGAGGCATATTCGGATTCACAGGGAAGACGTAACCAGGTATATGTAAACACAGTTGACGGTGTTGAAATTTACTCAAAGGTTTACACTTCATCAACCTATGCAGAATTCCAGAAGGCTTATGAATACGCTTCTGATCTTTCAAAGAGTGGTATCGGTGAAGGTCAGGTTACAGGCACAACCCAGTCAATGGTTACAAAGGCTTATCAGAATCTTCTCGCAGCATATAATAAACTTGTTGAGTATCTCGGTGATGCTGACTGGGTACAGTATAAAGAAACATTTGCTCTTGCTCAGCAGCTTTCAAAGACTGTTGCTCAAGGCGGTTATGCAGACCACGAAACACTCGGTCTTCAGCCCGAATCGCGTCAGGCTCTTCTTGATGTAATTGGTCAGGCACTCGCATTCTCAGGCGACCTCAACGCAGCAGGCGAAACATTCCGTAATGAAAACTTCGACTGTGAAAGACAGACAGAAATCGACGCAATGTGGGCATCAATCGATGCTGTTATCAAGAACCTTAAATATGTTTCCAACCCCAACATCACAATTTCCGCAGGAAGCGATAACTTGATGGTTGAAACAAGTAAGGAATATGATAATCAGGGTAATACTTACACCTACGGCTGGATCTTCGGTCTTGAAGAAGGTAAGGGTCTTGATATTAACAATGTTACTATAGTTGGTATGCTTGTTAACGAAACAAAGGGTGACTTTATCACTCCTGAACCCACAGCTTTGGGTATGGGTACCGGCTCACGAATTGACGGTTATGTTGATAACGGTGTTCGTTTCAGCTACAGAGGTATTCTTTACGGCGACCTTAACGGTGACGCTCGTATAGACGGTACAGACTGGGCTAAACTTTCATACTACCTCCTTACAGGCCAGACAGGTCTTGGAATGGGTGAAGCTCACACAATCGAGGCTGCAAATGCTGACCATATGGCAGGCATTACAGTTGCCGATGCTGATTTGATTAAAGCTCACTATAACTACAGCAAGACAATCAATCAGAAGATTTCAAGCCAGGGCACTGGAACAACAGGTCTTTAATAATTAAAAATCGCCCCGTTTCCGAAAGGAAGCGGGGCTTTTTCTTTGGGTATTTTCTCTTGTTTTGCCGCATAATATATTCTGAGGGCGGTGAAAAAATGAAAATCCTTGAATTATTAAAAGTAATTCTCATAGGTATAATTGAAGGTATAACAGAATGGTTGCCTGTAAGCAGCACAGGGCATATGCTTCTTTTTGATGAATTTATAACATTAAATATGAGCGAAAGCTTTAAAGAAATGTTCTTTGTTGTTATTCAGTTAGGGGCAATATTTGCTGTTGTTTTGCTCTTTTTTAAAAAGATGTTTCCGATATCTGTAAAAAAGAGCAGTGTTATATTTGAACATTCAATTATAAAAATGTGGCTGAAAATTGCAGTTGCCTGCATTCCGTCTGCAATTCTGGGCTTTTTTCTTGATGATTTTTTAGAGCAGTATTTCGGCAATGCATTAACAATCTCAATCATGCTTATATTTTACGGAATACTCTTTATTATTGTTGAAAACCGTAACAAAAGCCGTTTGCCGCAGTTTGAAGATATTATTGCTATAGATTATAAAACTGCTGTTATAATCGGTTTATTTCAATCTCTTGCAATGATTCCGGGAACATCGCGTTCGGGTGCAACAATAATCGGTGCATTGTTGCTTGGCGTTTCAAGAACGACAGCGGCGGAGTTTTCATTTTTTCTTGCGGTGCCGACAATGCTTGGTGCAAGTGCTCTGAAACTCATTAAATTCGGTTTTGATTATTCAACTAATGAGATTATTGTTCTTTTGGTCGGTATGTTAACAGCGTTTGTTGTTTCACTTGCTTCAATTAAACTGCTGATGAATTTTGTCAGAAACCATAGCTTTAAATCATTTGGCTGGTATCGAATAATTCTTGGAGTAATAGTTTTATTAGTTACATTAATATAAAAAATAACCCGCAGTTTAAAACTGCGGGTTTTCTGCATTTCTTATTTGTAATTATATCCAAGCTCAACAGCTTTGATGTTAAGGTCAAGCAGGTTCTGCTTCTTTGCAGGCACAACCTTTGCCATAACTTTTGCAACATTTTCATAGGGCATAACGCCGGCTTCTTTAATCATATAACCAATCATAATCATATTGGCAAGACCTTTAAGACCTTCGTCAAATGCCATTTTTGTTGCGGGAATGTAATATGCGTCAACATCGTCACGCTCAACCTTGCGGTCAATAAGTGAGCTGTCAACAAAAATCTTTGCGCCGGGAACCGCATCCTTCTCGAATTTATCAAGAGAGGGGAGGTTCATTGCAATGAGAATATCAGGGTTTGAAACGATGGGGGAACCGATTTTAACATCGCTGAGGATAACTGAGCAGTTGCAGGTGCCGCCTCTCATTTCGGGGCCGTATGAGGGAAGCCAGCTTACTTCCTTTTCTTCAATAAGTCCGTCATATGCAAGGAACTTGCCTGAAAAGAGAATACCCTGACCGCCGAAGCCTGCAAGAAGAATCTGATGTGTCATAATTATTTCTCCTCCTTTTCGGCGAATTTATCCTTATAAACTCCAAGGGGATAATAAGGAAGCATATTTTCTTCAAGCCATTCAAGAGCCTTTTCAGGTGTAAGACCCCAGTTTGTAGGGCAGGTGGAAACAACTTCAATAAGTGAGAAGCCCTTGCCCTCAAGCTGATACTGGAAAGCCTTCTTGATTGCTTTCTTTGCATTCTTAACGTTCTTAACATTGTTAACGGTAACTCTTTCAAGATAAGTTGCGCCGTCAACCTGTGAAAGCATTTCGCAAACCTTAACGGGGAAACCAACTGTTTTTGTGTCTCTGCCGTAGGGTGATGTCTGTGTTACCTGACCGGGAAGAGTGGTGGGTGCCATCTGGCCGCCGGTCATACCGTAGATTGCGTTGTTAACAAAGATAACAGTTATGTTCTCGCCTCTTGCAGCTGAATGAACTGTTTCAGCAGTACCGATAGCAGCAAGGTCGCCGTCGCCCTGATATGTGAAAACGATGTTTTCGGGGTCGCTGCGCTTAACGCCTGTTGCAACTGCGGGAGCTCTGCCGTGAGCAGCTTCAATCATATCGCAGTTGAAATAGTTATATGCAAAAACGGAGCAGCCAACGGGAGCTACGCCAACTGTTTTGCCTTCAATGCCGAGTTCATCAATAACTTCGGCAACAAGACGGTGGATTATACCGTGTGTGCAACCGGGGCAATAATGAAGAGGTACATCGGCAAGTGCCTTGGGTTTTTCAAAAACTATCATTATTTGTCACCTCCGACGGAATTTGCTTTGTTAATTGAATTGAGAACATCCTCTGTTGTGGGAATCATACCGCCAACGCGGTTGCAAAGAAGAACGGGCTTCTTGCAACGGATTGCAAGCTCAATATCTTCAATCATCTGACCCATTGAAAGCTCAACGCTTACAAATGCCTTAACCTTATCAGCTGCAGCATTAAGAACAGCCTTGGGGAAGGGCCAGAGTGTTATAGGTCTTATCATACCAACCTTGATACCCTGAGCGCGTGCCTTATCAATAGCATTCTGCGAAACTCTTGCGGCAACGCCGTAAGCAACAATGCAGATTTCAGCATCTTCCATCATATATTCATCATACATAACTTCATTTGCTTCAATCTGAGCATAACGCTCAAAACGCTCAAAATTATATCTTTCAAGCTCATCAGGCTGAATAAAGAGCGAGTTAACAACGTTGTGTTCTCTTTCGCACTTTGTTCCGCAAGCAGCCCATGACGATTTGTCATATTCGGTAACCTTACCCATATCAAGGCTTACAGGTTCCATCATCTGACCCATTGTACCGTCTGAAAGGAGCATTGCGGGCATTCTGTATTTATCTGCAAGGTCAAAGCCTTTGAAGGTGAGGTCAACCATTTCCTGAACGGAAGCGGGAGCAAGAACGATAAGGTGGAAGTCACCGTGACCTGCACTCTTTGTTGACTGGAAATAGTCAGACTGTGAGGGCTGGATACCGCCAAGACCTGGGCCGCCTCTCTGAACGTTGATGATAAGTGCGGGAAGGTCTGAACCTGCAAGATATGAAATACCTTCGCTCTTAAGTGCAATTCCGGGGCTTGAGCTTGATGTCATAGCTCTTTTGCCTGCGGCTGCTGCACCGTAAACCATATTGATTGCAGCGATTTCGCTTTCTGCCTGAAGGAATGTGCCGCCGATGAGGGGCATTCTTTTTGCCATATAAGCGGCAATCTCCGTCTGAGGAGTAATGGGGTAACCGAAGTAATGACGGCAGCCTGCCATGATAGCAGCTTCTGCAAGTGCTTCGTTACCTTTCATCAAAACTTTTTCAGCCATTCTTTATTTTCCTCCTTACTTCTCAACGGTTATAACGCAGTCGGGGCACATTGTTGCACAGAATGCACAGCCAATGCAAGCTGACTGGTCGGTTATTCCTGCGGGGTGATAACCCTTTGCGTTTATTTCGTCTTTGAGCAATGCAACAATTTTCTTGGGACATGCTCCGACGCACAGACCGCAGCCTTTGCAGCGGTCAACATTAAATGTTACTTTTGCCATAAGTCTTCCTCCGTTTTTGTCCACGATTGCTTAACATAAAGCCTTATCGGGAAGCAATTTTCAATTTTATCCTTAAGGACATCATATAAATCTTCTTTAACGCCTGTCATTTTTATCGGCAAGCCCGTAAACTCTGAAATCTCATTTGCATAAGCAACAGAAGCAAGAACATCATCTGCACTTGTTTCGTCGCCGAGATTTGAGTTGTTGATAATGCCCGTGAATTTCATTCCGCCTGCCAACTCAATTTCACGCATAACCGCAACAGTTGATGCGCAGTTCGGGGTAAGCGGTCTGAATTTATTGATAACCAAAAGCATTTCATAGTCATTCTGCTTCAGAATAGAAGGGGAATATCTTCCGAGTGCAAGTGCACCTCTGTCGTCGCCGCCAACATCTATAACAGCTCTTACCGAAAGGTCGTCTATTATTGAATAAGCTTCAGCGGGGAGGGCTGGCACATCAACATTGGAATTTGCATATTCCGATGAAATAAGATGTATGCCTCTTTCTTCAAGGAACTTTTCGCTGTCTTTTGTTCTGAAATAGGGATTGACTATATCAAGGTCGGCAATGCTGACCTTATCAAAGCTTTCTTTGAGCATCAGGGCGTAGTTAACGGCAAGATTGGTTTTGCCGCTGCCGTAATGACCTGCAAAAAGAGTTATTCTTTTAGTGTTCATATTAAAGAACTGTTACCCAGCCGAATTCATCCTTAACGGTGCCGCCCTGAATGCCGGTAACGGTATCGTAAAGTTTCTGGCTGATTTCGCCGATGTTGCCGCCGTTGATTGTCATAACATCATCTTTATAGCGAAGCTTGCCGACGGGTGAAATAACAGCAGCTGTGCCTGTGCCGAAGCATTCTTCAAGAGTGCCGTTGTTCTGTGCTTCAAGAAGCTCTTCAACAGAAATCTTTCTTTCTTCAACGGGAAGACCCCAGCTCTTGCAAAGCTCAATAACAGAGTTTCTTGTGATACCGGGAAGAATGCTGCCGTTGAGCATCGGAGTAACGATTGTGGCGTTGATTTTGAAGAAGATGTTCATTGCGCCAACTTCTTCAATATATTTTCTCTCAACGCCGTCAAGCCAGAGAACCTGTGAATAACCGTCATCGTGAGCCTTAACCTGTGCTGCAAGGCTTGCTGCGTAGTTACCGCCGGTTTTTGCAAAGCCCATACCGCCCTTAACAGCTCTTACATAATCATCTTCAATCCAGATGCCAACGGGAGCAAGACCGCTTGAGTAATAAGCACCTGAGGGGGAGAGGATAACGATGAAGAGATATGTTTTTGAGGGAGCAACGCCGAGGAAATCGTCTGTTGCGATGATGAAGGGGCGAATGTAAAGTGATGTGCCGGGAGCGGAGGGAATCCAATCCTTGTCAACCTTTACAACTTCGCTTACAGCCTGAACAAAATCCTCAACGGGAAGTTCGGGGATGCAAAGACGCTTGTTGGTTGCATTTGTTCTCTTTGCATTCATTTCAGGTCTGAAAAGACGAACTTCGCCGTCTGCGCCCTTATAAGCCTTAAGACCTTCAAACATTTCCTGACCGTAGTGGAAAACCATACAAGCAGGAGAAAGTGAAAGATTGCCGTAGGGAACTATTCTGGGGTCATGCCAACCCTGACCCTCGGTGTAATTCATAATAAACATATGATCGGTAAAAATTTTACCGAAGCCGAGATTGTTCTCATCGGGTTTCTGCTTGGGAGCAGTTGTTTTTTCGATTTTAATATTTAACATTTTAAACACCCTTTCGGAGATTATAGTTTAATTATTCCTGACAGTATTTTTTTGCGGCTTCTTCTCTCATTTTATATTTGAGGATTTTGCCTGCTGCATTCTTCGGGAAAGAATCAACAAATTCAATATAGCGGGGCACTTTGTGTCTTGCCATATGCGACATAATGTAGTCTTTCATCTCTTCTTCCGTCATTGAACGGCCCTTTTTGAGGATAATGCTTGCAAGAATTTCTTCGCCGTATCGTTTATCGGGAACACCGATAACCTGAACGTCTTCAACATCATCGTGGGTGAAGATAAATTCTTCGATTTCACGGGGATATATATTTTCACCGCCGCGGATAATCATATCCTTGAGTCGACCGGTAATCATATAGTAACCGTCGGGTCGTCTGCAAGCGATATCGCCGCTGTGAAGCCAGCCGTCTGCATCAATTGCACCTGCTGTTGCCTTGGGCATTTTGTAATAGCCCTTCATAATATTATAGCCTCTTACAACGAATTCACCGTTCTGTCCGTCGGGAAGATCTTCACCGGTTTCGGGATCGATGATTTTGCATTCGATATGGGGGAATGCGCTGCCAACGGTTTCTGTTCTGTCTTCGAGCGATTCGTTAACTTCGCCCATTGTGCATCCGGGGGAAGCTTCGGTCTGACCGTAAACAGAAAGAATTTCCGTCATATTCATTTCAGCGGCTGCCTTTTTCATAAGGTCAGCGGGGCAGTTTGCGCCTGCCATAATGCCTGTTCTCATAAATGAGAAATCGGTTTTTGCAAAATCGGGATGCTGGAACATACCGATAAACATTGTGGGAACACCGTTGAAGCAGGTGATGTGTTCAAGGTTAACGCAGGCAAGTGATGATTTTGCCGAGAAATAAGGCAGGGGGCAGAGTGTGCCGCCGTGAGTCATCATTGATGTCATTGAAAGAACCATACCGAAGCAATGGAACATAGGCACCTGAATCATCATTCTGTCGGCAGTTGAAAGATCCATTCTGTCGCCGATTATTTTGCCGTTGTTAACAATATTATAATGGGTAAGCATAACGCCCTTGGGGAATCCCGTTGTGCCCGAAGTATATTGCATGTTTGCAACATCGTGGCAATCAACTGCGGCAGCTCTGCGGTAAACTTCCTCAACGGGGACTCTTACCGACATATCAACAGCCTCTTCCCAGGTAAGGCAGCCCTTCTGGCGGTAGCCAACCGTAATAATATTACGAAGGAAGGGAAGTTTGCGGCAATGAAGAGGTTTGCCGGGAACGGAAACCTCAAGCTCGGGGCAAAGCTCTGCGATTGACTGTGCATAGTTCGAATCAAGGCAGGATTCTATTGTAACAAGAGTGTGAGTATCCGACTGCCTGAGAAGATACTCGATTTCGTGAATTTTATAAGCGGTATTTACCGTAACAAGAACCGCACCGATTTTGGTTGTTGCCCAGAAAGTGATGAACCACTGGGGAATGTTTGTTGCCCAGACTGCAACTTTATCGCCGGGCTTAACGCCGAGAGCAATAAGTGAGCGTGCAAAGGTGTCAACATCGTCGCGGAACTGTGAATATGTTCTTGTATAGTCAAGTGTTGTATATTTATAAGCAATCTGGTCAGGGAACTTCTCAACCATAGTGTCGAGCACCTGTGAGAAAGTTTTGTTAACAAGTGAAAACTTTTCCCAGACAAATTTGCCCGAACCGCTTCTGTTGGTGTAAAGAAGCTCTTCTGTGTTCTTCTTTGTGTCGTAAACGCTTATGGCGTTTGCAAAATGGGGGAACACGATATCGGCAATTCCGAAATCCTCCATTTTTTCGGGCTGACACTCATAAGAAAGGAAACCGTCATAGTTAACCGATTCAAGTGCAAGGAGCATTGAAGCTATGGGAAGGTCGCCTTCGCCGAGAAGCTTATATTTAACCTCGCCGTTTTCAACAACGGAGTCTTTTATGTGAACATGTTTTATGTATGCACCGAGATTGGTGATTGTTTTGTCGGGCTCTTCGCCGAAATCTCTGTAGGGATGGTTGATATCCCAGAGTGCGGCAAGTGCATCGCAGGCAAAAATATTGAGAATATCGCGGAGTCTGCCGGTGTCGGCATAAATACCGACCGTTTCAACAAGAAGAGTAACATTATCCTGCTCGGCTTTTTCAATAAGTCTGCCGATGAGCGATGTTACTGCTGAATTTTCAGCCTGTTCGCCTTCACCTGTTGCATAGGCATGAATTCTTACATAGGGGCATCTTATTCTTGATGCAATTTCAATTGCGGTTGCGATTTCTTCAAAGCCCGCATCAGCCTCATTTTCGTTTGCGAGGTTGCAATATGTGTCGATGCAGGGGATTGAAAGATTCTTTTCAAGCAACTTATGAACTGTTGCAGCTGAATTTGATTTATTGAAAGGTGCGTCGGAGCCGGTGAATCTGCTGTCCGTAATATTATGGATTTCAATTCCGCTGTAGCCGAGTTCGCTTGCCGTGCCAACGAATTCTGCCCACGAAAGCTCCTGCCACCCGTTAGTTGAGAATGACAGTTTCATCATATATTGCTCTCCTCATAAACGATTTTGTTGAGGGCGTTGAGATAAGCGGTAATGCTTGCGCCGATAATATCGGTTGAAATGCCCTTGCCTGAATAAACCTTACCGTTTGAACGAAGCTTAACGAGCGCTTCACCCATAGCTTCTCTGCCTTCGGTAACCGACTGAATCTGGAAATCGTCAAGCTCGTAGTGATGACCGATAACCTGTTCAATTGAAAGGAATGCAGCGTCAATGGGACCGTCACCGATTGTAACAGCTTTAAGAGTTCTGTCGCCTTTTTCAAGAACAATGTTTGCTGTTGATGAAATGATGTTGCCGCTGTTTATAACATAGCTCTGAAGTCTGTATGTGGGGGGCACCTGATGAGCAACGGTTGCAACAATGGCATCAAGCTCTTTGCTGCCGATTTGCTTTTTGCCTGCAAGAGTGCAGAAAGCTTCATATACTTTTGCGGTATCGTCTTCCGAAAGCTCGTATCCGAGAGTAACGATAGCTTTGCTTACCTTGGAAATATCGGCTGTTCCGTCAAGAAGAACATTGCCTGATGAACCGCCCACACCGTTTTCAAAGGGTGAGTTTGAATTATGTTTTGTGTTTGCAATGCGAAGAATTTTGCTTGCCGAGCTGTTGATAGCCATTGAATTTACATCATAGCTTACATCAAGAGTGTGGCCCTTTACCTGAAGAGCTTTCATAACGCTTTCAAGCGAGGGGAGTGCATCGCTGCCAACGCAGGTTTTAATCTGAGTTGCACCCGCTGAAATGCAAGAGAATACGCAGGCATTTGCCATATCAAGCGCATTGCTGCATTCTGCGCAGAGAGCAATGTTTTTTGCTTCGGGAACTGTATCGTAAAGTTCTTCGATAAGAGATGTGAATTCAGAGGGAAGAAGAGCGCCTGCGGTGTCGCAAAGAGTAACGGTTTTTGCACCGTTTGCAATTGCAGTTTTAACCGCTTCAAAAAGATAGCTCTTTTCTGCTCTTGTTGCGTCAACTGCCGCAAATTCAACATCGCCGCAGATTGAAGCGCAGTGAGATGTGAGTGTTGCGATAAGCTCGAGCATTGCGGCGGGCTTTTTATGGCAAAGATACTCCATCTGAACTGTTGAAACGGGAAGCGAAACAAGAAGGCGGGGCTTCTTTGCACCCGAAATGGAGCTCATTGCTCGGTCTGCTTCTTCAACGGTTGAACCTACGGGGCAGGATAGAATGCTGTTTTTTAGGAGGGGACTGATTGTGCGCAAAACGAGTGTGTCAATTTTTTCGTCGGCAATCGGTGCCGCTTCGATAACATCAACATTGAGCGCATCAAGAAGCTTTGCAATTTCGAGCTTTTCTTTGAAGCTGAGTGCAAGCTCGCCTCTGCGTGAACCTTCTCTGAGGGTCGCGTCTGCGATAGTGATTTTTTTCATTTGCTGAATCTCTCCTTAAAAAAACAACTTATCCTGCGAAAAGTGAAAACTTTCACTCTATTACAGTATTCCTATATTATATATAAAGAGGGTGGGCTTGTCAACCAATAATTCAGCGATTTAAAGCGGCGTGAAACAAAATCGTATAGAGCAACAATAATTTTGTTTTTACGGAAATATTGAATGGCAAAATGCACAAAACAGAAACTTGTTTTTGACAAAAAAAGACCCGGATACGCTGGGTATCCGAGCAACTTTTTTATAAATTTACATTAATTTCGATTTTTTCTATTAATTCGATTGGATTATATGAAAGCTTGGATTTTCTTAACCCCTCATCGCCGCAGTCATCTTCTCTGTTAACAAACTTAACATCATCGCTTTCGGCATACATACGCAAAAATTGGTTGGTTACCATCTGGTATGCGCCGTGATAGGAAATATCCGCCTTTTCTATATGACAAAAAAGAGTGTCACCGATTATTTCACCTATTGAATAGCCTGCAATTTTGCCGTTAACCCTTAATGCACCTCCGAACATACCGAAAGCATTATAGTTTTCAAGCACCTCACAGCAAAGCTCAAGTTCTTTGTTTGCATCTTCGTCTTTTTCTGATGAATTAAAAGTGAATCCCTTGGTAAATTCAATTATTTCAGGAATGTTTTTATCGGTTATCTCTTCGAAATTCCAATCGGAATAAAGTTTTTTAAACTTATTTATATGATTACGCTGAGTGCTGTATTTTTTGCCGATGAGTGTAAGAATGGCATTCTTTTCATAGAGATAATCAAATCTGTCGCGGTCTGAATGAAATTCGCTTTCGGGATAAAGAGAGAGAAGATTATCTCTTTCTTCGGTGCTTACTCCGAAAAATCTCATCGGAATTGAGAATTCTTTGCAAAAGGCTTCGAGCTCTTTGATTGTTTTTTGCGGCTCTTTACCGATTGGGTATGAAAAGCTGTATTTACCGTCGGGCTTTGAAGAGAGGATTATTGTTCCGTCCGTTATTGCATAGTAGTTATAGTAAACATCGCGCCACATGGCAATTGCGCCTGCGGTGCGGTCACATTGTCTGTTGGGATATGCTTCAAAATAGGATTTTAAAACAGGAATATCCTCGAGTGTAATTTTTTTGAAATTCAGCATAAAAACAACCTGCTTTTCAATAGTGTAAATATTATTATACCATTTGGCATCTTATATGTAAACTGTCATTTTTTAAAGAAAATATATAATTTTTATTGCATATATTTCTAAGCTCTGCTATTATGTATATATCTTTAAAAGTCAGGAGTTCAGATATGAAAAAACCATACAAACTTGAATCTCATCTGTGCAGAATCAGCAGTTTTTATGCTCTTACCGATTCAAGAGTTCCCTCGGAACTGTTTTCGTGTAAGATGATTGCACCCGACCTTGAGGGTTTCCCTCTTCCTCTTCCTTCAAAGAAAAGCGATTATGTGTGCAGCGCAAAATCAGGAGAAATTGAATGGTACGGCGCAAAAACAGGTCTTGTGCGTTACGATAAGAACGCAGTTATCGATGAAGATAAGCTGATGTATTTCAGCGCACCCAGAGATTTGCAGGATAATAATATCAAAGCAATTCTTCCCGAGGGAGATAATGTTTGGGTGCTCACCGATACAGGTGCGGTACATATCGAGATGAAGAATATCGGAGCTGAAGAAAAGGCGGATATTCTTCTTGCGGAAACATTGAAATATGTCAGCCGAAGAGGTATGATGAGCCAGAAAGCCATGGCTCAGCCCGGCAACCCCGAAACCTGCTATCCGTACGGACATTCCGATAATGACGGCACATTTACCGTTGGTTTTGCAATTGGTGAAATTTTCAGATATGTAACCTTTAAGAGGGAAAAGGGAGCAGACCATCCCGATACAATAAAGGCAAAGAAAATTGCAACCGAAGCGGTTGAAGTTTGTCTTTTGCTTCTTCATGTTCACGGCAGAGGAAACGGCTTTGCCGCAAGAACATATCTTGTTGCGGATGAACCCGTTCCCGATGACGGACTTTTCTTCAGAAAAACGGGCGGCAAGGCATATTGCCTTGAAACCACGATGTCCAAAAAGAGAAACTGCGTAGGATATGAAATTGATGCTTCGGCAGAAATTCCTGCAAGACTTTCAAGATTTTATACCGATTTAGGCTATACAGATGACGATATTATCTATAAAGCCGATACAAGCAGTGATGAAATAACACATCATTTCCTTGTTTTGCTTTTTGCTCATCTGTATCTTGTTGAAGATGATGCCGAGCTTAGCGAATTAATCAAATCATCGGTAAAAGGTATGATGAACCATATTATCGATAACGGCTATCAGCTTGTTGATTACAGCGGAGAACCCACAACCTGGGCAAAATGGAATGAAGAATATTTTGCAAGCGAATTCGGTTGGGTTGACGCCTGCCTCAATTCGGCTGAACTTCTTATGTATCACCTTGTAACAATGGAAATAACGGGTGAGCAGGGCAAGTGGAAAGAAAGCTATGATTACCTTGTGAATGAAAAAGGCTACGCAGACCTTCCCGAAAAGCATTTTGACCGTCTTTATCAGGCAACAATGTCAATGGGAATTGAGTTCGTTGAAGATATTATGTATGGCGACCATATGCTTGCTATTTGCTCATTCTGGGGACTTTGCACTCTTGAGAAGAATGAAGAGCTTCTTGAAAAATACCGTAAAGGCTTCAAATCCTGGAGATCATCGCTTGAAAGAGAGCACAATCCCGGTTATGATTTGCCTTTCGCTATTTCTTGCCCTGATGAAGAGATTGATTTGGATAAGCTTGCAATGTGGTTCTACAGAACAAACGCAAGCCGACTTGCTTCGGGCGTAAGCCTTAAGGGCAGACACGATATTCCCGTTAAGCCTTTAGAGGTCGGACACAGCGAAATTTCCGTTCTTCTGCCTCCTGATGAAAGATTTATTTCAAAATATGACCGTAACCCGCTTGCTCTTGTAAACGAAGATTCGGGCGGAAACCGTGTTGTTGAAAACTGTTATGTTTATACATTTGCCTATTGGATTGGCAGATATTTCGGATTCTTTGAATAATGAGGTGCGATATGAGTAATAAAATTCATCTTATAGGAAATGCACATCTTGACCCCATCTGGCTCTGGCGCTGGCAGGAGGGTTGCGGAGAGGTTTTGCAGACCTTCCGCAGTGCAGTTGACAGAATAAAAGAATATAAAGGTTTTGTTTTCACATGCTCATCTGCATCATATTATAAATGGGTTGAAGAAATTGACCCCGAGCTTTTTGAAGAAATAACAAAGCTTATTAAAAAGGGCAAATGGGTGCCCGTAAACGGCTGGTGGGTTCAGCCCGATTGCAATATGCCCAGCGGAGAAAGCTTTGCAAGACAGGCTCTTTACAGCCAGCTTTATTACTATGAGAAGTTCGGCAAAATCTGCACAACAGGCTATAATGTTGATTCATTCGGTCACAACGCAATGATGCCTCAGCTTCTTGTGAACGGCGGAATGAAGTGCTATGTAATGATGCGTCCGGGTATGCACGAAAACGCAGAAATTCCCGAAAATCTTTTCTGGTGGGACAGTGCAGACGGTTCAAGAGTGCTTACTTACAGAATCCCCACGGGTTATGCCGAAACAGGAACTCAGGGAATAGACCGTGCTCTTGCAAACCTTAACGAAAGAGCAGATAAAGCAGGCCACGGAATGATGCTGTTCTATGGCGAGGGTAACCACGGCGGCGGCCCCACAAAGGGCGATATAGAGCATCTTAAAAAGCTTGAAGAAGACGGATTCTATGAGCTTGAATTCTCTTCACCCGATGATTTCTTTGAAGAAATCTGTGCTTCAAAAATTGATATTACTTCAATCTGGAACGATGAGCTTCAGCACCACGCAAGCGGTTGCTATTCTGCAACTTCAATGGTTAAACAGCTTAACAGAAAGGCTGAATACTGGCTTCAGAATGCAGAAAAGTGGAACACCGTAGCAACTTCAATTTCAAATCTTCCTGCCGCAACCGAGGCTTTCGGTGAAGCCTGGAAAGAGGTTTGCTTCAATCAGTTCCACGATATCCTTTGCGGATGCTCAATTATGGAAGCATACGATGATGTGCGAGATACAATGGGTCACGCAATGAGCGTTGCCGCAAAAGAAGAAAACAAGGCGTTGCTTAAAATTGCAGGTCAGGTCAACACCTGGCTTGACGGTGTTTCTGAATCTGTTTCCTGCAACGAACGCCACCATTGCCGCAACCTTAAATTCCCCAGACCCGTTATTGTTTTCAATCCTCTTTCATTCGAGGTTGAATCCGCTGTCAGAACATATCATCCTTCTGCAAAGGTAACCGATTGTGACGGCAACGAGGTTATCTTCCAGAATGTGCGTTCATCACGCTCAAACGACAGCCACCTTGATACCGAGTTCATCGCTAAAGTTCCCGCACTCGGCTATGCTGTTTATTGGCTCTGGCACGCAGATTCAGAGGGCGTTGAATGCGGAATAAAAGAAACCGATATTTCAGCTGACGGACTTGCAATAGAGAATGAATATCTCAAGGTTGTTTTCGATGAAAAGAACGGCGGAATAAAGAGCCTTGTTTCAAAAGAAGACGGCTATGATTATGTTGGCGGCGAATTCTGCATTCCCACAATAATCGATAATTCCGAGCCCGATACCTGGGCACACAACATCTTTAAGTTCAATAAAGAAATAAGCAAAATGGAGCTTAAATCAATTGAGCTTGTTGAAAACGGACTTGCAAGAGCGGTTGTAAGAGTAAAACATATTTATAACGGTTCATATCTTACCCAGGATTTCGTTCTTGCTTCAGGCAGTAAAATGCTCCGCGTTAAGTGCAGAACTCTTTGGCAGGAGCCTCTGACAATGCTCAAAATGCCCGTTACAATCAAGGGTGAAAATCCGATTTCAACATATGAAATTCCCGCGGGATTCATCAAGAGACCCTGCAACGGCGAAGAGGAACCCGCTCTCACCTGGGGCGATGTTACCGCACAGGGCAGGGGTGTTGCGCTTATCAGCGATGCAAAATACAGCTATGATTGTGCAGACAACACCTTAAGACTTACTCTTTTGAGAAACTCGATTTTTGCCGATCATTATTCAGACAGACCCGAGGCAGATTTCACTTACACCGATGAAGGCCTTCACAGATTTGAATATGCGGTTTATCCTCATAAGGGCGAGGCTGAAAACAGCGGAGTGCAGAAGCAGGCAGCTATGCTTAACTGCAAGCTTGTTGCGGTTCCCGTCGGTTATCATAAAGGCGACCTTCCCGCAAAGAAGAGCTTTATCAGCATCAATAAGCCTAATGTTTCTCTTGTTGCATTCAAGCTTTGTGAGGACGGCTCGGGCGATGCAATAATCCGCCTTTGCGAAACCGAAGGCAAGCCCGTAAGAGCGGCGATAGTCTGCGATATTATCAACGCAGGTTTCTATTCCGATTTCAGAAAGCTTGAAACCAAAACCTTCCGCATAAACAGCGAGGGCTATGTAACCGAAACCAACTTCCTTGAAGGAATAGTGAAATAAACCAAAGCAACAGCCCGGACAGTTTGTTCGGGCTGTTTTGAAAGGAATTTCAATGAGTACAATGAAAGAAAAACTGCACACGGGTGAAATTTATTACCCGAGCGGTGATGAGATAATGAGCGAACAGCTTGCGTGTCTTGACAAGCTTTATGATTTCAATATGACAAGGCCCACGGAGCTTGATAAAAGGGCGGAAATGCTGAAAGATATGTTTGCTGAAATCGGCGAAGATTGCTATATTGAGCCTCCGCTTCACTCAAATTGGGGCGGTCATCATGTGCATTTCGGCAACAGCGTTTATGCCAATTTCAATCTGACTCTTGTTGACGATACGCATATCTATGTCGGCGATTACACAATGATAGGACCTAATGTTACCATTGCAACGGCGGGTCACCCCATTCTGCCCGAGCTTCGTGAAAAGGCTTATCAGTTTAATCAACCTGTTCATATCGGCAGAAACTGCTGGCTCGGTGCGGGAGTTGTTGTTCTTCCGGGTGTAACAATAGGCGATAACTCGGTTATCGGTGCAGGCAGTATCGTAACAAAGGATATACCCGCAAATGTTGTTGCCGTCGGCAACCCTTGCCGCGTTCTTCGTGAAATCAACGAGCGCGACCGAGAATATTATTTTAAGGATAAAAAGATAAATTGGGATGATATTGTTTGATTTTTTCGCATAGGATTATCACGAGGTGATAATTGTGTGGAAGAAAATCAAACCATTTGTTATTTCGGTGTTTATTGCATTGGCTGTCGGTGGAATATCTGCATTGCTCACAATGAACAATATGGATTTGTATTCAAGAATTGAACAGCCGCCGCTTGCACCGCCGCCGTGGATTTTTCCCGTTGTGTGGACTGTTTTGTTTATTCTTATGGGAATCGGCGCGGCAATTGTTTATAACAAAAGAGATACCAATCCCGAAGAAACAAGAGATGCTTTAATTATTTATGCGGTTAATCTTGCATTAAATTTTTTCTGGAGTATAATATTCTTTAACCTTGAAGCGTATCTGTTTGCATTTATCTGGCTTGTTTTGCTTTGGATTACTATAGTTGTAATGATTATTGCATTCAAAAAAATCAGCCCCGTTGCGGCATATCTGCAGATACCGTATTTGCTTTGGGTAACATTTGCAGGATATCTTAATCTTGCAATCTATATATTAAATCCATAAATAAGAAGAGAAGGGAAATTAAAATGAAGATGTTCAAAAAATTAACAGCGCTTTTCCTTGCAATGATTTGTCTGTTTTCGTGCTCGGTTTGTGCGGGAGCACTTTCTGTTGAAGGTGATATCGAAGCACTTAAAGCACAGTTTGAAGCAGGCGAAGGCCCCGTTCGCGGAAAATATTCGGTTGACTACCGATATTATTCTCCCGTAAAGGAAAATGACAGCACAAAATATCCGCTTGTTGTCTGGCTTCACGGTATGGGTGACGGTGCTTCCGAGGGCTTGCAGGTTAAGAAAAGCAATATTGCTTACTGGTCAAGCGATGAATTTCAGGCTCGTTTTGAACCTGCGGGCGGAGCATTTATTTTGGCTGCCCGTTCAAGAGAAGAAAACGGTATCTTCTGGAGCAATGAAATGATTGAGCCTTTAAGAGCCGCAATAGACGAATTTATTGCAGAAAATAAAGATAATATCGATTTGAGCAGAATCTATGTAGGCGGCTATTCAATGGGCGGCAAAATGACCCTTAAAATGGCAGTTGCTTATCCTGAAATGTTTGCGGCTGCATTCCCGATTTGCCCCGCATGGTCGCCCGATGACGAGATGGCTTCATATCTTTCAGATATGCCGATCTGGCTTATTTCAAGCACAAGAGACCCGCTTGTTAACTATTATCTTGCCGTTTCTCCCACTTGGGAAAGAATAACAGGTCTTTCAAATGTTCCCGCAGATTGCAGATTTTCAACCCTCACAAAAGTATGCTATGAAGACGGCAAAAAATGCGGAAGCAGCCACCACGCCTGGTTTGCGGTAAATCACGATTTGTTCTCTGCCGAAAACGCTGATTATCCTTATATGTCAACGGTTAACGGTGTTGGCGAAGAGGTGAAACTTACATATCCGAACGGTATGATTTCGTGGCTCACATCTCATACATCGGATTTTGACGGAGCAGCAGGCGAGGGTACGGGCAACATCAAGCCCGGTTCAAAGACCGACAGCCTTATTGCAGTTAACGGCATTTTTGATTTCTTCAAACTGATTTTTAATGCAATTCTTAATGTTATCGGAATAAAATAAATTATAAATTGCAACAACCCTTGAGATGATTACATCTCAAGGGTTGCCTTTTATTTTTTGGAATAATCTCTTTTTATCTTTTTGGTGGTTGTTTTCGGGAATTCGGTGTTTCTGAATTTTGTTATTGCAATCTGTTTGAAAGAGGGCATATTTCTGTTAAGCTCAAGAATTTTTGATTTGATTATGCTTTTTGTTTTTTCATCCTCTTCGTTAGGATAAATTTCAGCGGCAATCTTATCGTTTTCTGCGTAAACAACAACCTCATTGATTTCTTCAACATTTTCAAGGAGCTTTGTTTCAAGCTCTTCTGGAGCAACGTTTTTGCCGTTTGAAAGAATAATAAGATTTTTAAGTCTGCCGGTTATGTAAAGCAAGCCGTCTTTGTCAATCTCGCCAAGGTCGCCCGTTCTGAACCATTCACCGTCAAATGCAGCGGCGGTTGCTTCGGGGTCTTTATAGTAGCCTGAAAATACGGTTTCGCCTTTAAGCTGAACTTCACCGTCAACAATTCTTGCCTCTATCCCGGGCTGAACAGCACCAACGCTTGCGGGTGCAAAGTGTTCGTTTCTCATTGTTGCAACAATGGGGGAGCATTCTGTTATTCCGTAACCGTTAACGATTTTGATGCCGATTTCTTCAAATCCCTGAACAAGCTTTTCGTCTATGGGTGAACCGCCGGTGATAAGCATTTCAAGTCTGCCGCCGAATGCATCTATAACCTTGCCGAAAAACTTTCTTCTTAAATCAATATTAACTTTAAGAAGAGCGTTGCTTACCTTAATCATTGTTTTGAAAAGCTTTTCTTTTCCGCTTTTCCTGATATTGCCCCATATCTGCTTGTAGAAAACCTTGAGAAGCATGGGAACAACAGCAACGTGTCTGGGACGGGCAAGCTTTATATCGTCAATTACTCTGCGAAGATTGTTGTTAAGAAATACGGGGTATCCTTTGAGCATCTGGCAAAGAACGCCTGCCATAAATCCGAATGTGTGATAAAGAGGAAGAATGCAAACAGTTCCTTCGGGAACAAGAAGATTCTGCGAGCTTATTATTGCATCCCTCATAAGGTTGTGCTGAGTGAGCATAACGCCTTTGGGCTCCGAGGTTGTGCCTGAGGTGAAAACAATTGCACACATTTTCTGAGCATCAGTTTTGTGAGCGATAAACTCATTGTTTCCCTCATTCATAAGAGCCTGCCCATTTGATAAAGCCTGCGCAAAATTATCAAGGGCAATGTGTTCAACGCCTTCAATGCTTTCAACCTTTGAAAAAGCGTGGGAATAAATTATTGCAGACGCATCGCTTTTCTTAAGCAGCTTTTCAATGTCTTCAACGGGAAGCTGTTTATCAATAGGAACAACAACATTTCCGCCGTTTACGATTGCAAAATATGCAACTATCCATTCATAGCAGTTATCCCCTATGAGGGCTATGTGTGAATTTTTATAACCGAGTGAATAGAGATATGTTCCGTAAGCTTCAATATCTGTTTTTAACTGAGCAAAGGATTTTTTGATTTCGGCTTCATTTTCGGTGAAGTGAAATGCTGTTTTTTCAGCGAATTCAGAGGCGCAGAAGCAAACAAGTTCTTTTAAGTCTGCAGGCTGTGCAACCGAATAATAAGGATATTTTCTGTTTCCCATAATAACCTCCGATTGTTATTGATTTTCAAACTTTCTATATATATACTTAAAGATGTATTTTAAGCAACGGGGGAAATTATACAGAAATTCAAAAAAATAGTCAATCGAATTAAAGCCAAACAGACGAAAATTAAAATAATCTTAACATTTCAGAAAATGTGATAATGTAATTTTTAAAAAGTTGCAACTCTTTTGCAAAAATTTTCGTATATATTGATGAATGGCTTAAGAGTATTCTAAATTTTTCTTTCTTCGCCGTCGAGCAGTCTTGTGATGTTGGGTAAGTGTTTTATTATCATCAACGCCGCACAGCAACATCCGAAAATAAAAAGCTCATTATTATGGCTCGGGGCAAAAAAATATGCGGCTATCGGAAAAACTGCGGCGCAAATTCCCGATGCAAGAGAAACTATTTTGGTAAGCGAAACAATAACCGCAAAAAGAATAAGCAGAATCAGAGTAATCACGGGCATTAATGCAAATGCCGCCCCTGCGAGAGTTGCAACGCCTTTGCCGCCTTTAAATTTGAAAAACACGGGAAAAATATGCCCCGAAACGGCAAAAAAGCCTGCAAACAAAGCGGTTGCATAGGGAGCATCAAAAAAAGAAACGGCGGCTTTTGCAATAAATACAGACAGAATTCCTTTTGAAAAATCAAGCAAAAAAACAAGTAATCCGGCTTTTTTGCCGAATGCCCTCATCATATTGGTGGCTCCCGCGTTTTTGCTTTCAATCTTTCTTACATCTTTGCCGTAAACTCTTTTTGAAATAATAATTGCGGAATTTAAACTTCCGATGAGATACGATATAACAGAAAGAATAACAAAATAAATCATAATAATCACCAAGGAAAGTATTTCCTGAAATTACTGCGATATACAAAAACTCTCCGTGAAGAGCGTCTTCACGGAGAGTTTTGTTATTTATTTACCGTATTTCTGATATCCTCAATGCTGATTTCTGTCATAACGCCTCCGTTTGCGTGAAAGCATTTCTGACCGAGTTCAAAAATATGAATATCGTTTTTCAGCGAATCGGAATAAACATTTATGAATTTTGCATCGGGAAGCTTTTCTGCAAGTCTTAAAGGTTTTTGTTTATCCTTGCAGTTGAAGCCGTCTATTTCGCCCGTTTTGGGGTTCATTCTTGTTGCTATAAGCGTATGAACCTCGTATTTTTCGCAAATCGGTTTGAGAAAAAATTCGGGAGATGCCGAGCAAACAACAATCGGTCTTTCTCTGTTTTCGGGATTGAAAACGGGATAGATATTTTTCTTTTGACTTTCCCAGAATTTAACCGCCATTTTTTCTCCGTCAATAAATCGGAGAAACGAGAAACACTTGCCTTTATATTTATCTCCGAATCCGAGAAAAAACAGAATAAGATTAAGAAGAAGCCACGGAGTTATAAAAATAAGATACGGTCTGTGCAATATGCAATAGAAAAGAAAAACCGTTTCCGAATCGTGAGGATAAACCGTTTTGTCAAAATCGTAAAGGTCAAATTCCATATCAGATATTAACCTCAATCTTATTGCCGTCAAGCTTAACGGGAGTTTCCTTTCCGTCGATAATAACGGTGAAATCGCCCTTACCTTCAAGGCTGTAGCTTGAAACTTTGCCGTTCTTCCATTCAACATCAACAATAACGTTGCCCTTTGCAAGAACGCCCTTGATGCTGCCGCTTTTCCATTTTGAGGGAAGTGCGGGGAGAAGATAGATTCTTCCGCTGTGGCTCTGTACGAGCATTTCTGTTATGCCGCTTACAAAGCCGAAGTTGCCGTCAATCTGGAACGGGGGATGGGCATCAAAAAGGTTTTCGTATGTTCCGCCGCCCTTGGTGTAGTTAATACCAACGCTCTTAACGGGGCGAAGCTGCATTTCAATAAGTTTGAGCGCGTGGTCGCCGTCAAAAAGTCTTGCCCAGAAGTTGATTTTCCAACCAAGGCTCCAGCCCGTGCCGTTGTCGCCTCTTCGTGCAAGAGTTTTGCGGCAGGCATCTGCAAGCTCGGGTGTTCCGTCTGCGGTGATGATTCTTGCGGGGTGAAGTGCATAAAGATGTGAGCAATGTCTGTGGTGAATTTCAGTTTCTTCATAGTCATCGTCAAATTCAAGAAGCTGACCTTCGCTGCCGAGCTTGAATTTGGGGAATCTTGCAAGAGCATTTTTTAATTCTTCTGCAAAATCAGCATCGCATCCGAGAATATCGCAAGCCTTTATGCAATTTTCAAAAAGCTCCTGAGCAATTGACATTGACATTGTTGAATACTTTCCGACGCTGCATTTCTCGCCCTCATACCAGAAACTGTTTTCGGGTGATGTTCCGGGAGCAAGAACAAGGTTTCCGTTATATTCAGTGAGAATATCAAGATAGAATTCTGCTGCACCTTTCATAAGAGGATACGCAGTGTTCTTAAGATATTCAATGTCTTTTGTGTATTCATAATGTTCAAAAATATGCTCGCAAAGCCAGCCCGATGAACCGTGCCAGAATGCCCACTGTGCATTGCCTTCAACGGGAGTTGACAAACGCCAGATATCAACATTGTGGTGTGAAGTCCAGCCTTTTGCACCGTACTGACCCATTGCAGAAATCTTACCGCTTTCGCTGAGTTCCTTAACCATCTGAATAAGAGGAAGATTAACCTCGGGCATACGGCACATAAGAACGGGCCAATAGTTCATTTCTGTGTTGATATTTACTGTATAGTTTGAGTTCCAGGGGGGGATTACCTTGTCGTTCCAGATACCCTGAAGAGTGCCGGGCTGTGAACCTTCTCTTGAAGAAGAAATTGCAAGGAATCTGCCGAAGTTATAAACAAGAGCAATAAGCTGAATATCAGCCTTATTTTTCTTGAAAACATTGAGACGCTTGTCTGTGGGAAGATTTACTTCTTCGCCGCCGAGGTCAAGCTTAACTCTGTTATAAAGCTCTGTATAGTCTGCAAGATGATTTGCTTTGATTTCGTCATATGACTTGAGCTCTGCAAGACGTTTCATGCAAGGCTCGATATATTCTTTTCCTTCAAGGTAGGGATTCTTGTTCCAGCCGTTAAAGCTTGTTTCAGCAACAAAATAGATATAAGCGTAAGTGGCATCCTTAACCTTTATTCTGTCATCTGCTCTTGAAATGTTACCGTCTGTATCTACTTTGAGTGCACCTCTGAATCTCATACCCTTCATTTCGGGCTCGTCAAAGTATTTGGGGCTTGCGGGTTCATCGGCATTCTGCTCACCGGGGCATTCGCCGTCCATATATATGCAGTTACCCTCAACCGTGCTTGCAGCGCGGAGCTTTGAAGTAAGACCAACTGTAAAGTTAAGCTTTTTCTCGCTGCAGGTAAGCTTTGCAACAATTGTTTTATCGGGGAAAGAAGCAAGATACTCTCTTTTATATGAAACATTCTTGCATTCAAACTCAACGGTTGAAATTGCGGTGTTGAGGTCGAGAGCTCTTCTGTAATTCTTTACCGAACCGCAAAGGTCAAAACTAATTTCCATTGTTCCCAAAGGCATATAAGCCTGGCTGAAAACGCTCTGGAAGTTTGTTTCGATTTCGGTCTGTGCTTCGTTGAGTCTGCCTTCAAGAGCAAGTTTCTGAGCTTTTTTGAAAGATTCGGGAGCGCCCTCTTTAACTGTATTTTTCGGTCTGCCTGACCAGAGTTCATCGTGGTTAAGGCAAATTTTTTCTTCTTTTGTTCCGCCGTATATCATTGCACCGAGAGTGCCGTTGCCGATGGGCAGGCTCTGGGTCCATGCTTTTGCGGGTGATTTGTACCATAAAGTGCTGCTGCAGGACATAAAACTTGTCCTCCTTTTGAAAATTATTTTAATAAATTATATACCATATTCTAACTGTAGTCAATCAATAAAAATGAAAGAAAACTTGCAAGTTTTATAAAAGCTACTTGCAATTCTCGCTTTTTTGATGTATTATACCTATATATGCGTTTGTTTGCGGAGGTGTTTTAGTGGCTGAAAACTTTCAGGCTAAAATTGACGGAATTTACGGCAATCTGTCTAAAAGCCATAAAAAAATTGCGGATTTTATAAAAAACAATTATGAAAAAGCTTCGTTTATGACTGCGGCAACTTTAGGCAAAACCGTGGGAGTAAGTGAATCAACCGTTGTCCGTTTTGCAACGAGCATCGGATTTGACGGCTATCCCGAATTGCAAAAGCACCTTCAGGAAATGGTTAAGAGTCATCTCACAAGCGTTCAGCGAATGGATGTTGCCGCAAGCCGATATGAGGGCGACGGCTTTATGTATAAGGCTTTTGCTTCGGATATAGAAATGATTAAGGCAACGCGTGACGGTGTTTCTCAGGAGGCTTTTGAGAAAAGCGTTGAGGCTATAAGCAAGGCAAAAAGAATTTATATTCTCGGCGTAAGAAGCTCCGCTTCTCTTGCAAGTTTTGCCGCGTTCTATTTCAGATATCTTAACGATAATGTTGTTCTTATTGATACATCGGCGTCAAGCGAAATGTTTGAGCAGATGCTTCGTATTGACAGCGAGGATGTTTGCATTGCCATAAGCTTCCCGCGTTATTCCAATCAGGTTGCAAAGGCTCTTTCTTTTGCGCAGGACAGGGGAGTGACCATAATTTCAATAACCGACGGCGAATTTTCACCCATTGCACCCTATGCAACGCATCTGCTTGTTGCAAAAAGCAATATGGTATCGTTTGTTGATTCGCTTGTTGCACCGCTGAGCCTTATAACAGCTCTTATTGCGGCTTCCGCAAGAGAAAAGAGAGAAGAAGTTTATTCCAATTTCAAAGAGCTTGAAAAAATCTGGGGCGAATATCACGTTTACAGCACAGATAAGGAGGCTGCCGAATGAAAACAACCGTTTTAACGGTAGGAGCAGGTGCGGCAGGTCTTATGGCGGCGGGTTATGCGGCTGCCTGCGGAGCAGAATCTGTTATTCTTGAAAGAAATGATAAGCCCGGAAGAAAGCTTATGATAACGGGCAAGGGCAGATGCAATGTAACAAATAACTGCCGTTCACTCGATGAGCTTATTTCAAATGTGCCGAGAAACGGAAGATTTCTGTACGGTTCATTTTCGCGTTTTATGCCTTCGGATGTGATTGAGTTTTTTGAGAGCAGAGGCGTTGAATTAAAAACTGAAAGAGGCAACAGAGTTTTTCCCGCTTCCGATAATGCGGCGGATATTGTTGATGCACTTGCAGGTTTTGCGCGAAGAGGCTCAACAATGCTTAAGGGCAGAGCGGTTAAGCTTATTGTTGAAAATGACTGTGTAAAAGGTGTTGAAACCGAAGACGGCGAATGCATTTATGCAGATAAAGTTATTGTTGCAACCGGCGGCCTTTCATATCCCGGAACGGGTTCAACCGGTGACGGCTATGAGCTCGCAAAACAGGCGGGCCATAAGATAACCGAACTTAAACCGTCGCTTGTGCCTCTTGAAATTCACGAGGGGTTTTGCACAGACCTTATGGGTCTTTCACTTCGCAATACTGCAATAAAAGTTATTGATACCGAGAAAAACAAAGAAATTTATTCCGATTTCGGAGAAATGCTCTTTACGCATTTCGGCGTGTCGGGTCCTATGATATTAAGTGCAAGCGCGCATATGCGCGATATGAAAAGCGGTAAATATAAAATACTGATTGATTTAAAACCTGCGCTTACCGAAGAACAGCTTGACGCAAGAATACTGCGCGATTTTTCGGAAAATACTAATAAAAATTTTATTAATGCACTCAATTCACTTTTGCCTAAAAAGCTTGTTCCCATTATTGTGAAACTCAGCGGAATAGGTCTTTCAACAAAGGTTAATCAGGTAACCAGAGAGCAAAGACAGAAGCTGGTTAAATTGCTTAAAGGAATGAGCATAACCGTAACGGGATTCCGTCCCATAAAAGAGGCTATAATAACCTCGGGCGGTGTTGATATTTCACAGATAAACCCCAAAACAATGGAATCGAAGCTTTGCAAAGGTCTTTATTTTGCAGGCGAAATTATTGATGCGGATGCATACACGGGCGGTTTCAACCTGCAGATTGCCTTTTCAACAGGCAGGATTGCGGGAATGAGTGCGGCTCAGTCAGAATAATAAAAATCGGAGGATACGGGTATGAGCAATACTGTTATCAATGTTGCGATTGACGGTCCTGCAGGTGCAGGAAAAAGCACGGTTTCAAGAGGTGCGGCAAAGCAGCTCGGCTTTGTTTATGTTGACACAGGTGCACTTTACAGAGCGGTTGGTGTTAACGCATTGCGCAAAGGAATAAACACAAGGGATAAGGCGGCTGTTGCCGAAAGCATCAACGGAATAAGCGTTGATCTTGTTTTTGAAAACGGAGAGCAGAAAGTGCTTCTCAACGGAGAAAATGTTTCTGCAGAAATCAGAACTCCGCCCGCTTCAATGGCGGCTTCCGATGTTTCGGCAGTGCCTGAGGTAAGAGCTTTTCTTTTCGACCTTCAGAAAAATATTGCGGCAAAAACAAACTGCATAATGGACGGCAGAGATATCGGCACGGTTGTTCTGCCCCATGCACAGGTTAAAATCTTTCTCACTGCTTCTCCCGAAGAAAGAGCAACAAGAAGATACAGAGAGCTTGTTGAAAAGGGAAGTGAAGTCAGCTATAAAGAAGTGCTTGAAGATTTAATCGAAAGAGATTATAATGATTCACACAGAGAAATTGCTCCCCTTAAGCCGGCGGAAGACGGCGTTATATTTGACACAACAGGCTATACTCTTGAAGAGTCAATAAAAGAAATTGTTAAAATAATAAAGGAGAAAATCTGATGAAGGGTTTTGATTATTCTGTTTTGGGCGACAGCAAATTTTATGAAAAAATGCGTCCCCTCGGTTCTCATATCAAGAACAAGATGTATAAAATTAACTATATAGGTCTTGAAAATATTCCCGCAGAAGGCGGATTTATTATGGCGGCAAACCATAATCACGCACTTGACCCTGTTTTTATCGGTATACCCATTGAAAACAGACAGATGCATTTTATGGCAAAGAAAGAGCTTTTTGACAATCCGATTGCAAAATATTTTCTTACCAAAATGAACGGTTTCCCCATCGTCAGAGGCGGTATGGATAAAGATGCTCTGAAGTATGCAATCAGAGTTGTTGAAGAGGGCAGAATTCTCGGTCTTTTCCCCGAGGGAACCCGCTCCAAAGATCATAAGCCGGGAAAAGCAAAAAGAGGTGTAGCTGTTATTGCGAAGGCTGCAAAAGCCCCCGTTCTTCCCGTTTCGATTTATAACAGAGAAGATATGAAAAGAGGCAGCAGGATTACCGTAAGATTCGGCGAGCTTATTCCTTATGAGGAACTCGGATTTACTGAGGAAGGCTCAAAAACAGAAGAAAAGGCAGTTGCCGCATACATAATGGAAAGAATAGTTGATCTCTGGAGGTTAGGACATTGCGAATAACCCTTGCCAAAACGGCAGGCTTCTGCTTTGGTGTTGACCGTGCGGTAACGCAAGCGTATGAGCTTGCCGAAAAAGGCGTGAAAGCCGTAACTCTCGGTCCGCTCATACATAATCTGCAGGTAACGGATGACCTTGCTGAAAAAGGAATAGGCGTTATCGATTTGCCTTCTCAGGCAAAGTGCGGTGAAACGGTAATCATCCGCGCCCACGGAGTTTCAAAAAATGTTTATGAAGAGCTTGAAAAAGCAGGGGTTGAAATCTGCGATGCAACCTGTCCTTTTGTTAAGAAAATCCATTCAATAGTAAGCGAAAATTCAAACGAAAACATACCTGTTCTGGTTGCGGGAGACCATGAACATCCCGAAGTTAAGGGGATAGTCGGTCACTGCAAAGGCAAGGTTTTGGTATTCAATAATGCAAACGAACTTGATACAGCGTTCGAAAAAAACGCCGATTTATTCGAAAACGGAATAATAGCCGTTGCGCAGACAACTTTTTCGCAAAATGAATGGAAAAAATGTAAAGAAAAAATAAAAATATACTGTACAAACGCAAAAATTTTTGATACAATATGCCTTGCTACCCGAAAAAGGCAGGATGAAGCATCGGAGCTTTCAAAGAAATGCGATGCAATGGTCATCATAGGCGGGCGGCACAGTTCAAATACGGCGAAGCTTAAAGCCGTAAGCAGCGAAAACTGCGAAACATATTTGGTGGAAAGAGCCGAAGAGCTCAGGACCATAGATTTTTCCCACTACGCCGAAATCGGCGTCACGGCAGGGGCGTCAACCCCTTCCGCAATAATTAAGGAGGTACTTTTAGAAATGTCCGAAATCGTAAACGAAACCACAAATCTTCAGGTAGAGGAGGTGCCTTCTATAGCTACGATTACTGATGATATGAGCTTTTCAGAAGCTCTTGAAGTTTCACTCAGCAGCATGAGCACCGACCAGAAAGTAAAAGGTATCGTTATGGGTATCACACCCACTGAAATCCGTGTTGACATCGGCAGAAAGCATGCAGGCTTTGTTCCCATGGATGAATACAGTGCAGATCCCACAGCAGATGCATCAAAAGAGCTTAAGATCGGCGACGAAATCGATCTTATCATTATGAAAACAAATGATGCAGAAGGCACAGTAATGCTTTCAAAGAGACGCTTTGATGCTCAGAAATCATGGGTAGATATCATTGAAGCAGAAGAAGACGGCAGAATCCTTGAAGGAACTGTTGTTGAAGTTATCAAGGGCGGCGTTCTCGTTGTTTCAAACAACGTTCGCGTTTTTGTTCCCGCTTCTCTCGCAACAGAGCGCAGAGACGAGAATCTTGAAGATCTTCTCAAAACAAACGTTAAGTTCCGCATCATCGAAGTTAACAAGCAGAGAAGAAGAGCTGTTGGTTCAATCCGTGCAGTTCTTAAGGATGCAAAGAAGGAAGCTGCAGAGGCATTCTGGGCACAGGCAGCAGAAGGCCAGCAGTACAGCGGTGTTGTTAAGTCAATGACAAACTACGGTGCATTCGTAGATATCGGCGGTGTTGACGGTATGGTTCACATTTCCGAAATGTCATGGAAGCGCATCAAGAATCCTTCAGAAGTATTCGAAATCGGTCAGGAAGTTGAAGTTTACATCAAGGCTCTTGACGCTGAAAAGAGAAAGATTTCTCTCGGCTACAGAAAAGACGAAGACAATCCCTGGGAAATCCTCAAGAAGAACTATCCCGAAGGTTCAGTTGTTGAAGCTGAAATCGTTGGTATGACAACATTCGGTGCTTTTGCAAAGGTTATCCCCGGCATTGACGGACTTATCCATATTTCACAGATTGCTGACCGTCACATCAGCAAGCCTCAGGATGTTCTCAAGGTTGGCGACAAGGTAAACTGCAAGATTACAGCGGTTGATTACGACAAGAAGCGCGTAAGCCTTTCAATCCGTGCTCTCATCGAGCCCGCCGAGGAAGTTGCTGAAGAAGCAGTTGAAGCTCCCGCAGAGGAAGCAGTAGCTGAAGAAGCAGCAGAATAATCCGTTTTTAATCCGCCCGCAGTTTTCTGTGGGCGGTTTTTCGTAATATATTTAGGAGTGATACATATTAATAAGAATAAATTCCTGGGTCCCTTTTTCTGTATTCTCGCAGCTGTTGTTTGGGGACTTTCATTTGTTGCGCAGAGCGAAGGCGCAAGTATCGGAACATTTACTTTCAACGGACTCAGAACCGTTATCGGCGGAATAGTGCTTCTTCCGCTTGTGGTTTTAGAACATAAAAAAGAAAACAAAACTCTTGCTCCGGCAGAAAAGAAAAAATTCCCATTTAAAGATGTTGCAATCGGCGGCATATGCTGCGGACTTGCACTTTTTGCGGGCGGCAATCTGCAGCAGCATGCGTTTAACTATATTGATGTGGGTAAGGTAGGCTTTATAACCGCGCTTTATATGCTTATCGTTCCCGTGTTGGGTCTTTTTCTCAAACAAAAGGCAAAGCTGAATGTCTGGATAGGCGTAATGTTCGGCGTTGTAGGTCTTTATTTTCTCAGTATTAAAAAAGGCGATTTTTCAATAGGCAAAGGCGAACTTATAACAATTGCATGTGCGTTTGCATTTGCAATTCATATTCTTGTTATAGATTATTTCTGCCAGAGGGTTAACAATATTGCTCTTTCCTGCACGCAGTTTTTTGTAGCGGGCGGGCTTTCGGTAATATGTATGTTTATATTTGAAGAACCCAAGATGGATCAGATAATGTCAGCCTGGCTTCCGCTTCTTTATGCGGGCGTTATGAGCTGCGGTGTTGCATTTACCGCTCAGATTTTTGGTCAGAAATACACTCCCGAGCCTGCAGTTGCATCAATTCTTCTTTGCACGGAATCGGTTTTTGCGGTGCTTTTCGGCTGGCTTCTTCTCAAGCAGATGTTAAGCAACAGAGAGCTTTTGGGCTGCCTTATAATGTTTGTGGCAATTATTATATCCCAGATTCCGTTTGAGGAAATTTTAAAGAAAAAGAAGAGCTCTTAATCTGAATAAAGGAGATGTTTTGAATGCTTATAAAAATTATCTCTTTGTTGATGTCGGCAGTTATATCGCTGACAAGCTTTATTTATACTTCATTCAGTTCGTTTATCGATACTTTAAGCGAAGCGGTGTATGGAATACCGTATACTTTTGAAGCAATAAAATCAGATTTCTTCGGCGATATGAGTGATGAGGATATTGTTCAGGTTGACGAGGTTTCGGGCTTTGTAAAAAACAAAATAGCCGTTTTTCTTGATGAGGATATGCCGTTTGCCGATAAGGTTGATTTCTTTGCAAAATGCAAAGGTATTCTTGTTGGTTGGTGTACTCCGGCAGACCTTTATGTTTTGAAATATCCGTCAATGAGCTATGATGATATTATTGAGGAATGCAAAAACCTGAGCGATAATGAAGGCGTGACACTTTCAATGCCGGTTTATGCTTCAAAAATATCAACAAATCAGACTCCCGATGACAGCTTCGGTGAAATTACCGAGTGGAATGAAATTGCCCCGCAGGGTAACAACTGGTGGCTTGAAGCTGTTGACGCAAGGCGGGCGTGGGATTATGAAGATTATTTCTCAACTGCGGATATAGGAATTGTTGATTCCGGTTTTGACGGCGGACATCCTGAACTTCAGGACAAAATATTTTTTCCTAATGTCAAGCAGTTAAACAGAAATTATCCCTCAACCCACGGCACTCATGTTGCGGGAATTATTGCCGCAGAACGAAATAATTCGCAGGGCATAGCGGGTATTAACAGCAATTCAAGGCTCATTTGCGTTGACTGGTCGCCCGAAGGTTTTCAGATGTGGAACACGGAGCTTGCGGTTCTTTTCGGATTTTCCGCCGTTGTTAAAGCGGGCGCAAAGGTTGTTAACTTTTCGCTCGGAATTTCAAGCGGAATAGTCGGCACAAAAGCACCCTGGGTCAACCGAGTGCTGGGTACGGCGGCAACAACGCTTGTTATGTCTTCGTTATTGAACAAGGGCTATGACTTCGTGGCTGTTCAGGCGGCAGGTAACGGCAACTTTCTTGGCTATCCCATAGATGCAAGCAATAACGGTCATTTCAGCTCGGTGAATGAAAATAACATTTTTACGGGATTTAAAAAGATTGATAAATCTGAAATTCTCAACAGAATTATAGTTGTTGCGGCGGCTGAAAATAACGGTGACGGAACATACAGACAGGCAGCGTTTTCAAATGTTGGCCCTGCAGTTTCAATAGCGGCACCGGGCAATGAGATTTACAGCCTTGATATGAATTCCGAATATTGCACTCTTTCGGGCACGTCAATGGCAACGCCGATTGTAACGGCGGTTGCATCGCTTGTCTGGTCAGTAAATCCCGATTTTAAAGGGCCCGAAATAAAAGAAATTGTTTGCACGGCAACGGATAAGGTTGCGGCAATCAATACCGAAGCCGCATATTTTGATGACCTTGAGCTTATGGATTATCCTATGGTGAATGCAAAGCTTGCGGTTGAAGAGGCAATAAAACGAACTGATTCAACAGTCGGTACACTTAAAGGTGTAATAAACGATGACGGTGTGAGTGCAGTTGAATTTAATGAAAAACAGTATACGGTAATGCCTGACGGAAGTTTTTCATTTGTTGCTCCCGAAGGGGAGGGCATATTAAATGTTCTTGACAAAAGCGGAAATATAATAAACAGCATTAACACCTCGATTATTGCGGGTGAAACAACTGAAATAACAGGAGAGGTTGAGTGATATGGCAGAAATAAAAAAGCATTGGTATAAAGAAATGGCGGTCTATCAGGTCTGGCCCCGAAGCTTTAAGGATGGCAACGGCGACGGTATAGGCGACCTTAAAGGTGTTATCGAAAAGCTTGATTACATAAAGAGTATCGGTGTTGATGCAATCTGGTTTTCACCTCTTTATAAATCACCTCAGCACGACTACGGCTATGATATTGCTGATTATAAAGCTATAGCACCCGAATACGGAACTCTTGAAGAATTCAAAGAGCTTCTTGATGCCGCACACAGCAAGGGTCTCAGAGTTATTATGGACCTTGTTATCAATCATACTTCGAACGAGCACGAGTGGTTCAAAGAGAGTATGAAGAGCAAGGATAACCCTTATCATGATTATTATTTCTGGCGTAAGGGCAAGAAACCCAACGGCAAAAAGCCTCCCAATAACTGGCTTTCAACCTTTGCGGGTCCCGGTTGGCATTATAACGAAAATCTTGATGAGTGGTATCTCACTCTTTTTGCAAAAGAACAGCCTGACCTTAATATGGATAATCCCAAGGTAAGAGAAGAAATAAAGGATATTATCCGATTCTGGCTTGATTTGGGTGTTGACGGCTTCCGCGAAGATGTTATCACATTTATTTCAAAGAAAGACGGTCTTCCCAACGGTTTCCCAATTCCTGTTGCCTGCGGTATGGAGCATTATAAATGCGGCCCCAGACTTGATGAATATCTTCGCGAATTCAGAAAAGTTACCGATGATTATGATTGTATGACGGTTGGCGAAGCTCCGATGATGACTCCGAAGCTTGCGCTTCGTTTTATCAGAGAGGGCGCAAACCAGACTCTTAATATGCTGTTCAACTTCCAGCATATGGAGGCAGACAGCTTTATGGTAAGCTGGATTCCGATGCCCTTCAGCCTCAATAAGCTCAAAGCGGCTTATAACAGATGGCAGAATAAGCTTTACGGCATTGCCTGGAATGCAAACTATATTGAAAACCATGACCAGCCCAGAATTATCAGCCGTTACGGCGATGAAAAATATAGGGTTGAAAGCGGCAAAATGCTTGCAACAATGTATATCTGTCAGAGTGGTACACCCTTTATCTATCAGGGTCAGGAAATCGGTATGATGAATATAAAAATGAACAGTGTTGATGATTATACCGACACCCAGGTAAAGAGCACATATCAGCTTTTCAAGAAGCTCGGCTTTTCGGATAAAATGTTCCTCAAGATTGCAAACCGTGCTTCAAGAGATAATTCAAGAACCCCCGTTCAATGGTCAGCAGAAAAGAATGCGGGCTTCACAACGGGCGAAAACACCTGGTTCAAGGTTAATCCCAACTACACCGAAATCAATGTTGAAGCGGCAGAAAAGGATGAAAATTCAATTCTCAATTACTACAGAAAGCTTCTCAAATTCCGCAAGGAAAATGAAATCTGCATTTACGGCAATTTCAAGCTTCACTATAAGAGAAGCAAGAATCTTTTTGTGTATGAAAGAAATTATGAGGGCAAGAGAATGCTTGTTATCAATTCATTCACCGATAAGCCCGTTAATTTCACCGCTCCCGCAGGCTTTGATTTAAGCAAGGGCAAGCTTATGCTTTCAAATTATGAAGTTGCAGATGCTCTCAACAGCTTTGAAACAAAGCCTTATGAAACAAGAGTTTACCTTTTTGATTAATAAAATTCCCGCCGAGGTTCAGATGAACTTCGGCGGTTTTGTTTTATTATTTACTGAAATAATCAATTATTCGTTTGTCAATATATGCATCGGGATTGAACTGCATTGTTTTTCGGTAAAAGGTTTCAAACAATTCCAGGTGGCGTTGCATCAAACAGGAAAGAACAATTTTTTTAGGGTAGTGGTTTGTTCTGATTGTGATTTTTACAACTCCTATTAT
>JAZOVH010000034.1:0-6653 GCA_045658585.1 Acutalibacteraceae bacterium
ATTTCGCAAACCTTTTTGTAATGTGTGTTATTATCAAGACCGCCTGCAAAATCATTTTCACTCATATTGCAAGCAAAAATAACAGGTTTTGCTGTAAGGAGCGCAACTTCCGAAAGCCATACTTTTTCATTTTCATCGCATTCCATATTTCTTGCGGGAACATTGCTTTCAAGAGTTGCAAGAAGTCTTTTAAGGAATTCAAGCTCCGAAGCAAGAGTTTTATCACCCTTGAGTGCTTTGGTAACTCTGTCTATTCTTCTTTCAACCATTTCCATATCTGAAAGAATAAGCTCAAGGTTGATTGTTTCAATATCTCTTTCGGGGTTGATTGTTGCATCAACATGAACAATATCGTCATCCTCAAAGCAACGCACAACATGGATAACCGCATCAACCTCACGGATATGTGAAAGGAACTTGTTGCCGAGACCCTCACCTTTTGAGGCACCTCTTACAAGACCTGCAATATCAACAAACTCGATGAATGCGGGAGTTATTTTAACAGGATTATAAAGCTCTGCAAGCTTATCAAGTCTTTCATCGGGAACTGCAACAACGCCGACATTGGGTTCAATTGTGCAGAAAGCGTAGTTTGCCGACTGCGCCCCCGCATTTGTTATTGCATTAAAAAGTGTGCTTTTGCCAACATTGGGCAAACCTACTATACCAAGCTTCATTTAAACATATCCTTTCAACAACATTCAAATTTTAACTTATTCATTATATATGATGTTTTCATAAAATACAATATAAAAATTTAAAATAAGGTTTACAATAAACTATATTTTGTTGTATTATAGTTGTATAATAATTTTTAAGAGGTGTCGGTTTTGTCTGATTCACAGTTTTTGAGATCGGAAATGCTGCTTGGCGAAAATTCATCAAAAATTCTTTACGAAAGCAAAATAATTCTTTTCGGCCTGGGCGGAGTCGGCTCATATACTGCCGAAGCTCTTGCAAGAGCGGGAGTGGGCGAAATAACAATTGTTGACAGCGACACCGTTTCATTCAGCAATCTTAACCGCCAGCTTTGCGCCCTGCATTCAACGCTCGGTTTTGCCAAAACCGAGGTTATCAAAGCAAGGATAAACGATATAAACCCCGCTTGCAAAGTAAACGCTGTTCAGAAATTTTATCTTCCCGAAAATTCGGATGAATTTTCTCTTTCGGATTATGATTACATTGCAGATGCAATTGACACCGTCAGCGCAAAAATTGACCTTGCGGAAAAAGCACAGCAATTAAATATTCCCATTATTTCGTGTATGGGTACGGGCAACAAATTTGACCCGTCACAATTCAGAATTTCCGATATTTCAAAAACAAGCGGCTGCCCGCTTTGCCGCGTTATGCGAAGAGAGCTGAAAAAAAGAAACATTAAAAAGCTTAATGTTGTATGGTCGCCCGAAGAGCCTGCAAAACCCGCTGCAACAAACGAAGAAAGCGGAAAAAGACAAACTCCCGGAAGCCTGCCCTTTGTTCCCGGCACAGCAGGTCTTATTATGGCAGGAAAAATAATAACAGATTTAATTGATAAGGATTGAGCTTTATGAAAAAAGCAATAGTTGCATTATTGATATTATCGATTATAACCACATTCTTTGCAGGATGCGGTGACAACACTTCCGTTCTTCCCGAAGAAACCACGGAATCCCCCGTTTTTTCTCAGACCGAGGGAGTTCTTAATTTTGCATATACCAAAGCGGATACTCTTAATCCGTTCACTTGCAAAACAACTGCAAATCTGCAGATTCTCGGGTTGATATATGACGGACTTTATTCTCTTGATAAAAATTACGAACCCGTTCCCGTTATTGCAAAAAGCTCAATAGTCAGCGGAACAACGGTTAATGTTACTCTTAATGATGTTTATTTCAGCGACGGAACAAAAGTTACCGCAAATGACGTTATAAGCTCTTTTGATTCGGCAAAATTTTCTGTTTCTTATTCGGCAAGACTTGATAATTTTTCGGGTGCAAATCTTTCCGCTTCAAATATGGTTGTTTTCACTCTGAAGAATCCCGACCCATATGCATTAAGCTGTCTTACCTTTCCGATTGTGAAGGCTTCATCTCCCAAAGAATCCCCCATTGGTTCGGGCAGATATAAAATTGAAAAATCGGGCGAATCTCTTTATCTTATTGTTAACGCAAAGAAAGCAAAGTTCAACCCATCAATCAAAACAATAATGCTTGTTCCCGTAAGGTCTGCCGAATCGCTTGAAAGCAGCGTTGAAATCGGTAACACAGCGTTCAACTATAATGATCTGAACAACGGAACTTATTCAAGAATAAATGCCAAAACGGTTGAAATGGGTATAAACAATATGATTTATCTCGGTTTCAATCAGGCTTCCCCGCTTCTTTCAAGCCCCAAAATAAGGCAGGCAATAAATCTTGCTCTTGACCGAAGCGAAATATCGGCAACAGCATTTCAGGGGCACGCAAGAGCCGCATACGCACCTTTTAACCCCGATTGGTATGCTCTTTCTTCAAAAGACCTTATTATTTCAAAAAATATTGCAAAAGCAACCGAGCTCATTTCCTCTTCCGAAGTTGACATCACATCGGCAGAAATATCCCTTCTTGTTAATGCCGATAATCAGTTTAAACTTGAAGCGGGTCAGTTTATTGAGGGCTATCTTAAAGAACTCGGATTTAAAGTAAACCTGAAAAAATACACAACCGAATATTATAAAGAAGCAATTGAAATAGGCTCATATGATATTTATATCGGCGAAACACGCCTTTCACACAATATGAACCTTATGCCGATTTTTTCGGCAGACGGTGCGGTAAACTACGGAATTAACCCCGACAGCGCAACGGCAAAACGTTATGCTCAGCTTTTAAACGGCGGATGTGAGCTTATGGACTTTATTAATACTTTTAATGAAGACCCGCCGTTTCTTCCTCTTTGCTTCAGAAATGCCGCTGTTTCATATGCAAATTCACTTCAGAATTGCTACGGATGCTGTGACGGAGATGTTTTTGCGGATATTGAAACCTGGAGCTTTAAATAATCTGTATTTTTCGGATAAAAAAATCTCATAATATACCTGAAAAAGAAACGGAGGTATATTATGATAACCGCAGAAGATTTAAAGGCTGCATTGATAAATGCTTCAATCAACATATCGGCACACCAAAAGGATGTTGATAACTTAAATGTTTTTCCCGTTCCTGACGGAGATACGGGCACAAATCTTTCTTTAACGCTTAAAACCTGCGTTGAAGAAATCAAAAGAGCTGCAGATATCGGCGCGGGTGCTCTTGCAGACAAAGCCGCTTGTGCACTTCTTAAAGGTGCACGGGGAAACTCGGGAGTTATATTTGCTCTTATATTCAAAGGCTTTGCCCAGAGCGTTGACGGACTTGATTATATTGACGGCAAGTCTCTTGCCAAAGGGCTTGAAGCAGGTTGCGATGAAGCCTATGCCGCCGTTGAAAAGCCTACTGAAGGCACTATGCTGACAGTTATAAGGATAGCTTCTTCAAAAGCATCGGATGCCGCCGAAAAAGGTTTGGGCTGCAAGGATGTTTTCAAAGCCGCAATCAGCGGAGCAAAGAATGCGTTGAAATCAACGCCGAATCTTTTGCCGATTTTAAAAAAGCATTCGGTTGTTGATGCAGGCGGTCAGGGGCTTGTTTATATTATGGAGGGTATGCTCGGAATAAAAGCAACATCTTCAAACAGTAAAAGCACAGCTTCCAAATATAACGATAATGATATTGAATTCACATACTGCACAGAGTTTTTGATTAACAAAAATGAAAAATGCGATATTTCAAAGCTTCGCAGATTTCTTGCCGATATCGGAGACTGTTCTGTTGCGGCAGAAACAAAAGGAACTGTTAAAGTTCATGTTCACACAAATTCCCCTGACCTTGCAATCGGCAAAGGGCTTGAATACGGTGAATTAAGCTCAATAAAAATTGACAATATGCGTTTGCAGGCAAAAAAGAAAAGCGACGGCAATACCTGCTCGATGATTGAAATATGCAGCGGAAGAGGAATGAAAAAACAGTTTGAACGTTTCGATGGGGTTTATGCTCTTGATTGTAAAGATTCATTAAACGCCAGCACGGGTGATATTCTTAAAATCATAAACAATTGTGACAGTCCGAATATTTTTCTTCTTGCAAACAGCAAAAACAACATTATGGCATCAAATCAAGCAGTTAAAATGACGGATAAAAATATTATTGTTATCCCGACTCATAATGTTGCCGAAGGTTTTGCAGCAGCGAAAGCATTTGACCCTCAATCTTCCCTTGAGCAAAACAAATCAAATATTGAAACGGCTGTTGATTCCTGCAAAAGCGGAGCAGTAACCTATACTGCCAAACAATGTGAATACGGCAACCGTTTTTTTCCTCCCGGGCAAATAATCGGCGTTTTCGGAAATGAAATCATTTGCATTAATGAAGATATTTGCACAAGTGCCGCAAATGTTGTTTCTTATTTAACAGAAAAATACAAAAAATACAAAGCAACCGTTTTTTACGGCAAAGACACAAATCTTATTGCCGCCCAAAAGGTTGCAAAGATTATTAATAACTCAAATAAAAACATTGATATAAATATAATTGAAGGCGGTCAGCCCGTTTATTATTTTTTAATTCTGGTGGAATAATTTATGGAACTCAATGCAAACATCAAATATCTTAAAGGGGTCGGAGAAAAAAGAGCCGCCTTGCTCGGCAAGCTCGGAATCTTTACCCTTTATGATTTGCTGACCTTTTTTCCGCGTGCATATGAAGATTGGAGCAAGATAACATCCATAAAAGATGCACCGAATGATGAAGTTGTTTGCATAAAAGCCATTGCCGCAATGAGTTGCCGTGAACACAAAATCCGCAAGGGTATGACGCTTTATAAAACAGAAATTACCGACGGCGAAAATCTGCTTGACCTCACCTTTTTCAATAATAAATATGCCGCCGAAAGAATTGAGCAAGGAAAAGAATATCTTTTCTTCGGCAAAATAACCGGCAAGGGATATTACCGCGCAATGAACTCACCTGAATTTGTTGAGGCGGAAAGCGGAAATAAAATACGCGCAATTTATCCGCAAACTGCGGGTCTTAACTCAAAAGCAACAGAAAAGCTTGTTAAGCAGGCTTTTTCGGTTTGCGGAGAAATCACCGACCCTATTCCTGCCGATATAAGAGATTCATACTGCCTTATGGAACTTGAAAAAGCATTGCGCAACATTCATATGCCCGAAAGCGAAGATATGCTTTCCGAGGCTCGCAGAAGGCTTATTTTTGAAGAGTTGTTTCTTCTTGAACTCGGGCTTTTACGTTTGAGAAGCAAAGCAAAAAAGAGCACCGCCGTATGCTTAAAAAACAACTATACCGATGAGTTTTATTCTCTTCTCCCCTTTGAACTGACCGGTGCACAGAAAAGAGCAATTGCCGCAGCTTCGGAGGATATGGCTGAGTGTGTTCCGATGAACAGACTTCTTCAGGGAGATGTTGGCTCAGGCAAAACCGCTGTTGGTGCCGCACTTATTTATAACTGTGCAAAAAACGGTTTTCAGAGTGCTTTGATGGCACCCACCGAAGTTCTTGCAATGCAGCACTATAAAACAATGATAAAATTCTTCGAAGAAACAGATATAACCATTGCTTTGCTTACAGGCTCAACCCCCGCAAATGAAAAAAGAAGAGTAAAAGCATCCCTTGCAAGCGGTGAAACCGACCTTGTGATAGGCACTCACGCTTTGCTTCAGAAGGATGTTGAATTCAAAAATCTCGGTCTTGCCATAACCGATGAGCAACACCGTTTCGGTGTTAATCAGAGAGGAACTTTGAGTTCAAAGGGCAACAATCCCCACGTTCTTGTTATGTCGGCAACCCCCATACCGAGAACTCTTGCTCTGATAATTTACGGCGACCTTGATTTGAGTATACTTGATGAAATGCCCAAAGGCAGACAAAAAATTGATACATTTCTTGTTAACTCCGAGCTTCGTGAAAGGGCTTACGGGTATATAAAAAAACATCTCTGTGACGGATTGCAGGGATACATAGTCTGCCCTCTTGTTGAAGAGGGAGAAATGAGTGAACTTACCGCCGCAAACGAACTTTATAAAAATCTTTCCGACGGATTTTTCAAGGGTTTCAAACTCGGTCTTTTACACGGAAAAATGAAAGCCGCAGACAAAAAAGCGGTTATGGATTCATTTGCAAAAGGCGAAACACAGCTCCTTGTTTCAACAACTGTTATCGAGGTTGGAATCGATGTTCCGAATGCCGTTATAATGGTTATTGAAAATGCAGAAAGGTTCGGTCTTTCACAGCTTCACCAGTTAAGAGGCAGAATAGGCAGAGGTTCGCACAAATCTTCCTGCATAATGATTTCGGATTCCGAAAACAACGAAAGACTTAATGTTCTTGCATCAACAACAGACGGCTTTAAAATAGCCGATGAAGACCTGAAGCTTCGTGGTCCCGGTGACTTTTTTGGTTCAAGACAGCACGGTCTGCCTGAAATGAAGATTGCAAATATGATGAAAGACGGAGAAGTTATAAGAGAAGCTCATTCCGCCGCAGAAAATCTGCTCAAAAAAAACCCCGCCCTTTCAGGCGAGGAATATGCTCCGCTTCGCATTGCCGTTAACAAAATGTTTTCAAGCAGAATCTCAC
>JAZOVH010000035.1:0-1579 GCA_045658585.1 Acutalibacteraceae bacterium
TAATTTCCGCAACATATTCTGCCTGTGTTTTATCAATTTTGAACCCAATCATCAAATTGGGAACAACATCACTTTCTTCTTCCGTATTTCTGATGATTTTAATTGCTTTATCAATATCAAGAAGAATTTTTTCAAGTCCGCGAAGAAGATGAAGTCTGTCTTTTGCGCGTTTCAAATCAAAAGCTGTTCTGCGTCTTACACAGTCACTTCTGAAATCAATCCACTCGTTAAGAAGCTCTTTGACACCGAAAACTCTGGGATTTCCTTTAACCAGAACATTGAAGTTGCAGGAAAATGTATCCTGAAGCGGTGTTGAAGAATAGAGCTTCTTCATAAGTTTATCAGGATCTGTTCCCTTTTTAATATCGATTGTTATTTTCAAACCGTTCAAATCGGTTTCATCGCGAACATCATTAATTTCTCTGATTGAACCTGCTTTGATTTTTTCAACAATTTTATCAATTATCGCTTCCGAAGTTGTTGTTGGAGGTATTTCCGTTATATCAATGCAACTGTTTGCTTTGTCATAGCTGTATCTTGCTCTGACCTTAAATCCTCCCCTGCCCGTGCGGTAAATTTCTTCGAAAGTGTTTCTGTCATAAACAAGCAAGCCGCCGCCTGCAAAATCGGGCGCAAGAAGAGTGTCTGCAACATCGTGTTTTGAGTTTTTAAGAAGTTCAATTGTTGTTTTACAAACTTCTTCAAGGTTAAATGAGCAGATTGAGCTTGCCATACCCGCAGCAATACCGGTGTTTGCATTAACAAGGATGCTGGGAAAATTTACAGGCAAAAGGCTGGGCTCTTTCATTGTATTATCAAAGTTATCAACCATATCGACTGTATCTTTATCAATATCGGTAAAGAACTCCGAACAGATTTTTTCAAGCTTCGCTTCGGTATATCTTGATGCTGCCCACATCATGTCTCTTGAAAAAGCCTTACCAAAGTTACCTTTTGAGTCAACATAAGGATGAAGTAACGCTTCATAACCTTTTGAAAGACGAACCATTGTGTCATAAATTGCTGCGTCGCCGTGGGGATTAAGCTGCATAACCTGACCGACAATTTTAGCTGATTTTGCTCTCTGACCGGTTAAAAGACCCATTTTATACATCATATAAAGAATCTTTCGGTGAGAGGGTTTGAAACCGTCTATTTCAGGAATTGCACGGCTCATTATAACACTCATGGCATAGGGCATAAAGTTAACTTCAAGAGCATCGGTTATCTCTTGATTAACAATTTCGCCTGCTCCGAAAATATGCGTTTTATCGTCAAGCTGGCGAAGAGAAGCCGTTATATCTTTTTTTGATTTTTTAGCCATAATTATTTTTACTCCGTTTAGCTTTTATTTAAGAAACATCGGTTAAATCAATATAAAGATGACCGTTTTCAGAGATATAATCTTTTCTGCCTGCGAGGTTATCACCAAGCAGCAAGTCAAATTTCTCTGCTGTTTCCTGCGCAAATGAAGGTTCGATTTTTATAAGGCGTCGTGTTGACGGATTCATTGTTGTAAGCGACATCATGTCAGGGTCGTTTTCACCAAGACCTTTTGATCGCTGAACAGTATATTTTT
>JAZOVH010000036.1:0-70852 GCA_045658585.1 Acutalibacteraceae bacterium
AGGTCATCTGCAACAATCTTTGTAATCTTAAGTGTCTGTTCCTACATGCTTTCAAACATTTCGTGGCTCATTACACCAAGAGCAGCAAGGCCTTCGCCTGTTACAAGGGGATCGCATTTTTCGTCATTCTTGAATGTGCACTCAACATAGCCGCCTTCGAGAACTGTTCCGTCTGCAATATATTCGCCGTATCTGCGGATGAAGCTGCCTGTTGCAACAAGGCGGCAGATAACTTCAAGACCGTGGCCGAATACTTTACCGGGAAGAACTTCCATTGTTGCATCATCAAGATTTGCACCAACATAGTGAGTCTTAATGCCTGCTTCTTTGAGAAGCTCGAAATAGTGGATTGATGTTTCAAGGTTTGCCTTGCCGATACCTTCGATGGTAAGACCAACAGTATTCTCGCCGGGATCAAAAACGCCGTCTTTGCCTGTGCAGTCATCCTTGAACTTAAGCATTACGTTGCCGTTATCAAGTGAATAAACGTCTTTTGTTTTGCCTTCGTAAATCTTTTTCATAATGCAACACTCCTTTTGTCTTTTAAAACACATTTACTTTATCACAAATTTTTTTATTTGTATATATTTTTTTGCGAATTTTTTTATCGGAATTTCAATTTTTTTAGATATTACAAAAATAAAGTGAATTTGAAGTTTGGATATATAAAAAATTACAACAGCAAACCCCGCCCTTTGCAGAGGGCAGGGTTTGATTCAATTAATCTGCATATGCTTTTTTCACTGCATAATATGAGGGCTTGGGGTTACCTTCGCCGTCAACAAGACCCCAACCTGTTTCAACAGGGCAGTCTGACTGACCGCAAACATAACAGCTGTCGCTGTCGCCCCAGCAATAAACGTTCATTCCTATAACATAATCAATCTTACGGATTTTGGGAATGATATATTCAAAGAAATCAGCCTGACCCTCGGGAGTGTGGGGGAATCTGTAAAGACCCATACCCTCTGCAAGCTCGCAATAAAGATGATTTGAATATTCGCCGTTGAAAATAAGGTCTGCGCGCTCTTCGGGAGTTCTGTCGCTGTAATCCCTGACTATTTCATCTCTCATATCTTCGGGAAGTCTGCTGATGAAATCATCAATATTTGCTCTTGCTTCTTCCTCGCTGTTATAGCCGTATTTCTGAAGAATTGCAATCTTTTCCGCCTTGGTTTTGGGTTCACCGTAGCCGATATAGCCGAATTCACAAAGGATAACGGGTTTGCCCGTTACAAGTCTTACGAAGTTGAGAAGTGTTATATACTGGTCTGCATTCTTGAGAACGGGCTCAAAGCAACCGAGATACATATCAAGACCGACATAGTCGCAATACTGATGATATTTCTGCATTTTGAAAGGAAGCTGGGCAATTGCAAGACCGCCGAGGTTATAGCCGATAATTATATCGCCTCTTACGGGATACATTGCTTCAAGCTGCATACCGATAAACTCTGCAGCTTCATCAAGGGTGAGAGGCAGAGTAAAGCGGTCAATACCCATTTCATTGGTAACCTGGAAAGCGCCTACGATATCTTTAAGATCTTCAACATAGAATTTTGCAATTTCCTGAATACCCTCTCTGCTTTCGGGCTTTCTGGGGTCAAGACCGTATGCAATATAGTCATCGGGATAAGGAGTGATACCGAAAATCTTTATTCCGTTATCAACATATTTCTGACTCTCTTCCTTCCAGCGTTTATAGCTTTCTGAAATTGAGCCGTCTGCATTATAAGGGAAGGGAATATCGTCGCGGAACCATTCAACATTAGCTTCATTGATAAGCTCATACTGGGGGTCAAGATGGCAGACACCCTTCATAAATCCGCCGATTTTATCTTCCGCAACCTGAATTTCCTTATCAAAAGGAACTGTAACATCGGTTACAACAAGAGATAAAAGCGGAGTTAACATTGCGAGAATAAAGCCTATAATTTTGAAAAGAATTGTCATTTTTAAGCACCCCTTTTATGTAATGAAAACATTTTAGCAAAAACACAAAGTAATTACAATAGATTTACAGCGGTTTTTAAAAATATCTTTATTATATTGACTATAAACAATTTTGTGTTTATAATTATAATGTTAAATTTTTCTGTGAAGGAGAAACGAAATGTATAAATTCAGTGCGAAAGTTAAAAAAGGCAACGCAGTAATCAGCCACACCGAATTTGATAACTCCGATTTTACCTTTGAACTCAGCGAAAATAACGGTTTTATCAAAGGCGTTCTCAAAGCAAAAACCGATATGGTTATGAAAGACCTTGAAATCGAAACAACACGCGAATTTGAAAAAGACGATTTGTTCTTTGCAAACGGCTATCAGTCATGGTCAACATCACGCGAATATTGCAGATATGACACAACAAAAGATATTCTGCCTCTCGGCAAGAAGCTTGGCGGTTTTGCAGCTTATGCCTGCGGCATTATGAGTGACTATTCATTCGGCGATTACTACGGCAAAACCGGTAATTTCCACTCATATACTTACACATATTTCAGAAAAAAGGGCAACAGAAACATAACTCTTTACGGTTCAAAAACCGAGCGTCAGGGCTTCACCCTTTTCCTTGTTGATATGCCGGGCAGCAAGTTTATCATCAAAAAGGATATTGAAGGTCTTCTTCTTCGTGCAGGCGATGAATATGAAGTTTTTGATATCGCAGTTATCGAAAAGGAATTCGACGCAGCATTTGATGAATATTTCTTTGATTTTGTTGGCGTTAAGAAGCCCAAAATCAGCCACCTTGCAGGCTACACATCATGGTATAACTATTTTGCAAAAATCAGCGAAGATATCTGCATCCGTGACCTCAACGGTATGGACAGAGCAAAAGAAAGCGTTGATATTTTCCAGATAGACGACGGTTATCAGGCTGCAACGGGCGACTGGCTCATCACAGACAAGAAAAAGTTCCCCAACGGAATGAAATATATGGCTGATAAAATCCACGAAAAGGGCTATCTTGCAGGTATCTGGCTTGCTCCCTTCTGCGCACAGCTTACTTCCAAGGTTGTTCGTGAGCATCCCGAATGGATGATTGTTGACGAATCAAACGGCAGAAAGCTTATCGGTCACGTTGGCTGGGGCGGCGCTTATACTCTCGATATCTATAACCCCGAAGCAAGAGAATATATCAAAGGCTTCTTCCACACCATTCTCAACGAGTGGGGCTACGATATGGTTAAGCTTGACTTCCTCTTTGCACAGTGTGCAAAGCCCAGAGCAGGCAAAACCAGAGGCCGTATTATGTGCGACGGTGTTGACCTTCTTCGCGAGGCTTGCGGCGATAAGCTCATCCTCGGCTGCGGTGTTCCCCTCGGCGCTTGTATGGGTATCTTTGATGCCTGCCGTATCAGCTGCGATGTTAACAAAGTGTTCAAGGGCGACTGGGTTAACAGAATCAACCTCAACAACGAAGTTCCCTCTGCTCAGGGCGCTATGAACAATACCATTTTCCGTAACCACCTTGACGGCAGAGCATTCTGCAACGACCCCGACGTTCTCTTCCTCAGAGATTTCAACCTTGAATTCACACAGAACCAGAAGCTTCTTCTCGGCAAAATCAACGCAGTATGCGGCAACGTTCTCTTTGTTTCCGACGATGCGGGCAAATATGACGAAACTGCTCTCGGTTATATGAAAGATTTCTTTGCAGACAGAGATTATAAGGTTACCGATGCCGAATATATCGGCACCGACACAATCCGCCTCTGCTTCACAGAGGAAGGCGTTGAAAAGAACCTCACATTCAATATTGCAACCGGCGAAGGCAACATCACAGAATGCCTTTAATTGAATAAAATTAACCCTGTGTTCTGATTTGGAACACAGGGTTTTTTCTTTGTTATTCTGCAAAAAGCGGGGTTGAGAAATATCTTTCTGCTGTGTCGGGGAGCACGGTAACAACCGTTTTGCCCTTGCCGAGTTTCTTTGCAAGTCTTATTGCGGCAGCAACGTTGGTGCCGCTTGAAATGCCGCAAAGAATGCCTTCTTTTGAAGCAAGGTCTTTTGAAGCGTTAAGCGCCTCTTCATCCTTGACAATGCAGATGTCGCCGTAAATTTCGGTGTTGAGAATGGGGGGGATGAGTCCGTCACCGATACCCATCTGAATGTGTGTGCCGATTGAGCCGCCCGAAAGAATTGCGGCGTGTTCAGGCTCAACTGCCCAGATTTCAATATCGGGGTTAGCCTCTTTAAGAGTTTCGCCTATACCCGTTATTGTTCCGCCCGTGCCGATACCCGAGCAAAAACCGTGAATGGGTTTGCCGACCTGCTTGAGAATTTCCGTTCCCGTAACATTTCTCTGAATTTCAACGTTGGCGGGGTTTTCAAACTGCTGGGGAACAAAAACGTGTTCGTTTTCTTCCTGCATTTTAAGAGCAAGCTGAAGACATTCATCAATACACTTACCGATATTGCCCGCATCGTGAACAAGCTTAACCTCTGCGCCGTAGTGACGCACAAGCTTTCTGCGTTCTTCGCTTACGGAATCAGGCATAATGATTATTGTTTTATATCCTCTTACCGCGCCTACAAGAGCAAGACCGATGCCCTGATTGCCGCTGGTGGGTTCAACAATAATTGTGTCTTTATTTATTTTTCCTGCCTTTTCGGCGGCAAGAATCATATTATATGCCGTTCTTGTTTTGATTGAGCCGCCAACATTAAGACCCTCAAATTTAACAAGTATCTCCGCCGAATTTTCATCGGTCATATGATTGAGGCGGATAATCGGAGTTTCGCCGATTGCCTCAAGAACATTGTTGCAAATCATTATATACACCTCTGTCTGCGGCTTTTATGCCGTCTTACAACACCATATTATGTCAAATACGAACTTATTGATTTTATCATACAATATAAATATTTTCAATAGTGAAAAACTGATAAATAATTCGTATCAGCAGGGTATTATTTCATAAAATACAACCGCATTCGGGTCAAGAGTTATTTCAAGGCTGATTTCACCGTTTTCAACAGTTACAGTATTTTCAACCGGAACAAGCTTTGAACATTCGGTGTATTTATCATAAAGCTTCGTTTTATAAATTTCCCTTGCTTCGGGATCGGAAAGAGTTATGGGGCTGTCAATCTGCGGGTCATCGGGCGACCAACTGAAGCAGTCATCGCCGATACCGTAGGTTTTTCTGTCTTCAACCCATTCATCGAAATAGTTACAGTCATCGTCAATAACATAAGCTGTAACCTTAACATTTTCACTGTCAGACTGCGGCACATTTATTTTGAATGAAAGATCTGCGGTTTTATTGTATTCAACATTGTTTTTGAAGTTATATGCCATTATGCGAAGAGTTTCGCCGTCAAACGCGGAAACTGCGTTAACCTCGGTTTTGAACATATAACCACTGCTTGTTTTTTCGGTTTTTGCCATCTTCATTCCGCCGAATTTTGCGGCATTTTTTGCAACATGATAACTTACCGTGGGGTTACCCTCAATAAGTCCGTTTGAAAGATAAGACCAGGCAGAAAAATAATTTATATCATTCTCAAACATCTGCGCATAAAGTCTTGCGTCATAAGCTGCCTGATAAGTATATCCGCAGGTTCTTGTCAAAAGCTGGTCATCATCCGCGCCGCGTGAATTTCCGCAAAGAATTCTGCCCTCATCAATGCCGAAAATCAGGTTTTCAATTCCCGCTGCTTTTGCGGTATCTCTTAAATATGCGATTGTTTCAGGCAGAGTTTTTCCGCCGGTAAATTCACCGGGAGTTGAATCATAGAAGGAAGCTGAAAGATAGCAGAGTCTGCTGCCTTTTTCGCCCGTTTTATAGTTTGTGCCGCTTGCGCAATGCCTGATAAAATAAGCCTCATCCCAAAGACCCTCGGTAACTGTCATTGAATGCGCACCAACAAAAATATCTTTTCCGATAACATCTGTTAATGCGGCTACGGTATAATCATAAAGCTTGCAATATTCAACCGCAGAATCCTCGGGAGTTTCGCTGTTTGCCATAAACCACGCAGAATTTTCATATTCGGTCATAACGCCGAAACGCCATGAAAGCACTTCTTCTTTGCCGAATTCATCAACGAGCGCCCGGGCGATTGCGGCGATGTAGTTATAATAAACATTGTAATCATCAGGCGGATACACATTCGTTCCGAAATATGCATCGGGGTCTGCCTTTGCGGAATATTTGAGAGGAACACTTCCAAGCTTTAAGAACGGCTTTGCGCCGAGATTCAGCACTCCCCTGCAGTTATTGATGAGGGTTGAAAAATCATAATCGTCAAGCACCGTTTTATCATACGGGTCAACAAACAAATCTCTGTCTGCATTGCCGCCCGTGCACTGCATGAACTGAACGTAATTAACGAATTCAAAAATATTGTTTTCTTCGTTGATTTTCGCATTCACAAACGGATTGCCGTCGATTGACCAGATATTTACATTGCTTGCGGGATTTGCAAGCACATTACCCGTCTGCGTTGCATCAACGGTAAATTCATAGTTATTTATCTCCTCGGAAAAACCGAAAAGATTGCCGAAAAACGAAATAATTGCCGTAAGAACCAAAGAAATAAAAGCTTTCATAAGTCCTCCTTATTTTTATACACAAATTAAATTTCAAAATGATTTTTGCCCGCTTTAAGGGGATAGGTTTTGCCGTCAAACACAAACTCTGCCGCCTGATTTTCGGGTATGCAAACATCAAACTCAACGCAGTTTTCTGTTTTTCTGTATGACACCGAAACAACACCCGATTTGAGCATTCTGCTTCCCTCAAGGACATTTATGTTATCAACAATAACGGGTGAAACAACAATTTCCGAATAACCCGCACAGCCGTTTTTCGCACGGATTCCGAGAAGATAATCATAAAGATAAGCCGTAACCGCACCGAACATCGGGTGATTATGCGAACGGTCACGCAGAGATTCGGGCCAGTATTCCCAAAGAGTTGTTGCGCCGAGGCGTTTCATTTCGGCAAATGAATGAACTGTTTCAGATAAAATCAAATCAGCCGCAAGCTGACCGTTGCCTCTTTCAAAAAGAACTCTTGTTAAGATATCCGTTCCGAAAATTCCCGTATCGTAGCCTTTGAGTTTACTGTAATCTTTAACAGTGTTTTCATATGTTCTTTCATCACCGAGTCCGATATCAACCGCGAAAGCGTTTGCGCCCTGCTTACCGCCGAGGAAGTTGCCGTCCCATTTATTGAAATAAGCCGCCATTATTGCGTCTTTTCTTTGTTTTATTCTGTTTTCAAACTCGGGAATATCCTCTTGTTTACCGATGATTTTTGCAATTTCAATGCAGCGGTAAAGCCATTTGATATAAAAATAATTGTTAACAAACGGTGCGGGCAAAACAACCGATTCAGGGGTGCACCAATCGCCGAGGCACCATTCACCCTCTTTATCGCTTACAATTAAATTTGCCGTTGAGTGGCTTTCGAGATAATCAAAATAGCGCAGCATATTCGGATAGCATTCTTCAAGAACGGAAGAATCGCCGTAATGCATATAAAACTGATAAGGCACCTCAACAATCGCACCGCCCCAGCCGCCGGGGCCGCCGCCCGAACGGAGATAAGGCGCAGTATACTGTATATGACCCGAAAGCTTATCCTGACAGTCGCGGATATCCTGAATCCACTTGCGGTAAAATTCTTTGGCATCAAGAATATTCATTGCGGCGTGGCAGGCAAGCTGACCGTCGCCCGTATAGCCTCTGCGTTCAAGATGAGGGCAATCAGAGGGGATTCCGCCGTGCATATTGGTAAGCTGTGTGTTGATATATGTATCGTGAATCCAGTTGAGCAATTCGTTATCCGATTTGAATGACGAGGTTATTTTAACATCGGTATGAATTATTTCAACGCACTCAACTTCGGCATTGCCGTAAACCGCAAAATATCTGAAAGCAAACCAGGTGAACTGCGGTCTGACGGTTCTTCCCGTTCCGTCGCAAATGAAAATTTCTTTCTGGTCCTGATTAAACCTTTCGTTGATTTCATTATCGGAAGTTTTTTCTTCCGAAAAAATAACCGTTACCTTTTCCCCCGCTTTTCCTTTAAGCTTTATAACGGGATAACCGCTGATGTTTTTTCCGCAATCATAAACCGCGCATTCATCGGTTTTGTTTATTTCTTTTGCCTCAACGGTTTCGCAGACTCTGTCAGGCGGGCAATTTGTGAAGAGATAATCGGTATCAAGAGGTTTTGCCAACAAGGAATTTTTCCAACCGCTGTCATCAAAATCTGCCGTTAATGCATCTTTGTTTTCGCAAAGAAAATCCTGGGTTTCCCCTTCGGTAAACTCATAATCTTTAATATAGCTTTCTGCAATTTTATCGTTTTCGGATGAAACAAAATCAAATCTGCCGTTATCATCTTCGCCGAAAATGCGCCATATCACCTTTGCATCGCCGTATTTTGACGGATGGTCAAAGGTATACCAGCCGCCGCCGAAATGAATTGCAACGATATTTTCGCCGTTTTTCAGCATATCGGTTATATCGTATTCGGGCACATAAATTCTGTGACCGCTGATTATTTCGTCAACGGGATAATTTTTTCTTTCTTCAAAGTCTGTGCTTAACGGCAAAAACAAATCGCTGCTCACTCTCACGCCGTTAATATAACAATGAAAATAGCCAAGACCGATCACACGCAAAATTGCCTTTTTTGCGTTTTCAACCGAAAAACTGCCTCGCAGAATAAAAAATCCGTCTTTATCCGCACCGAGCCATTTTGCCGAAGAAAAAACCTCTTGCTGTTTCATAACCGTACCGTTCCTTTTAAATTTATACGGTTACATAGTATCACAATATCTTTTGTTTAGCAAGAAAAAACAGCAAACCTCATCAATACTGATGACAAAAAATATATAATGTGATATAATTGAACTGCAATAAATTCCGGAGTTGATTTATGAAAAAGATAATGTTTGTCTGCCATGGGAATATATGCAGAAGCCCGATGGCAGAGTTTATATTCAGAGATATGGTTAAAAGAGCAGGGCTTGAAAATGAATTTTCGGTTTCTTCAAGTGCAACAAGCACCGAAGAAATTTGGGGCGACATCGGCAACCCCGTTTATCCGCCCGCAAAAGCGGAGCTTGCAAAGCATAAAATTTCGTGCGAGGGCAAGCGTGCCGTTCAGCTTAAAAAGAGCGATTATGAAAAATATGATTTGTTCATCGGAATGGATAACATGAATATCCGCAATATGCACCGCATTCTCGGCGGCGATGCCGATGATAAAATAAGAAAGCTTATGGAATATACAGACCGCGGCGGAGATGTTGCCGACCCTTGGTACAGCGGCAGATTTGATGTTGCATACAGAGATATTTATGACGGGTGCGAGGCACTGCTCGAAACACTTATTTAAAGAAATGTCTTGCATAAAAACTCTTTTAGTTATATAATAAATTCAGAAAGAGAGGAAAATTTTATGGATATTATGGATCTCGCCTCAAAAGGCATTGCAGCTATAACCAGAAGCTTCGGTAAAAAGGTTCAGAAAAACGAAACTGCACCCGTAATCCCCGCAGAAAAACCCGTTGTTATTGCAGGTGACGGATACCGTGCAGGCTTCGCAACAGCAGAAATCATGCCTGATTTAACAAAGGGCAAAACATACTGGATTGCAGGTCACGGCTCAGGTCATAAAATGGAGGGTATTCTTTCCCCCGTCTATATCAGCGCCGTTTGGCTTGACTGCGGCAACGATGATGGTATGCTCTGGCTCGGTGCCGATATAGTCGGTCTTACAAGAATTGAAGTTAACAAAATCCGTTCGATGATACTTGCAAGCGGCAAAATCAAGGGATGCAAATGCATCAATTTCAGCTGCACCCACAGCCATTCGGGCATTGACACTCTCGGCTATTGGGGCAAGCCTAACCTTGTGAACATTCCTTCCGACGGTAAAGACCCCGAATATATGGACATGCTTATGAACAACGCCGTTAAGGTTGCGGTTGAAGCATATAAAAACCGCAAAAGCGGCAAACTCTATAACGGAAGAATTGAGCTTCCCGGCACTCTCACAACAAGAAGAGGCTTTATTGATAAACACGAATTCCTGACAAGACTCCGCTTCGTGCCTGCAGACGGTTCAGCGGAAACCTGGATTATGAACTTCGGCGGTCACCCCAACTCCCTCGGCGGTTCAAACAGAATGCTCAGCGGCGAATATCCCTATTTTATGCGTGAAAAGATTGCGGCAGAAAACGGCGCAAACGTTCTTTTCGGCATCGGGCCCATCGGCGGTATGGATGTTATTGAACTCGACGAAAAAGATAATGTTAACTGCGTTAAACTTCAGGGCAAAATGCTTGCCGAAGCCGCAATGAAGATTGATAACGACACAGAGGTTCCTGCAGAAATCAAAATCATTCAGCAGCCCTTTTATCTGCCCGTCAACAACTATGTTTTAACTTTGCTTGCCCTTCGCAATGTTATGAGCTTCAAGGCTTATCCCTGCGATAAAACCGACCTCGGCATTGCAATTATGTCAGAAATGACATATATGACAATCGGCGGTCAGAAGATTCTTCTGCTTCCCGGTGAAAGCTTTGTTTCAACCGTTTACGGCAGCTATAAAGATGCTGAAACTTCACCCACGGGCGAAGGCGGCGAAATCAATCCCACTCCCCTTGCAGACATTGCAGGCGACCACGAAATGATTGTTTTCGGCGTTTCCAACGATATGTCGGGCTACGTTGTTCCCCCCAACGATTTCATCCTCAATCCCACACAGCCTTATCTCAACGGCTACAAGGATAAATTCGACCTCAACCATTATCACGAAACAAACTCAATGGGTGTTCTCGCTCAGCAGAGCATTGCCGATGCTTTTGCTTCGGTGGTTGAAAATTTCAACAAATAAGTTCAGAGCCCTTACGGAAAATCCGTGAGGGCTCTTGCATTTCGGGTAGTGTTGGGATATAATAATTATATCTATATTTTGGAGAGGATTATATCTTGAAAACACAGATTATAAATATAAATAATGCCGCAGAATTTGATGCGTTCGTCGCATCTCATGAAAACGGTCATTTCCTTCAGACCTCGCTCTGGGGCAAGGTTAAGGATGACTGGAAATGGTTCGGCGTTATCTGCAGAAATGAAAACGGCGAAATAACGGGCACAATGGGCGTTTTGCTCCGCAAAATTTCAAAGCTTCCGTTTCATATGATGTATGCACCCCGAGGCCCCGTTTGCGGATTTAACGATAAAGAAACCTTTGATGCTCTTATTGCCGCCGCAAAAGAAGAGGGCAAAAAATATAACGCATATGAACTTAAAATCGATAAGGATGTTCCCGCAGACAATGAGGAATACAAAGCTATTGCAAAAAATGCAGGCTTCAGATTTAAAGAGAAAACAATAAATTTTGAAGATTTTCAGTGCCGATATGTTATCAGAATTCATATCAACGGCAGAACGGAGGATGAGGTTTTTGCCGCATTCCATTCCGACCACCGCCGCAAGATAAGAATTGCATTAAAAAACAATGTTGAAATCAAAATCCACGGCAGCGAAAAAGCGGAAGTTTTCTATTCACTTATGAAAGAAACCTGCGAAAGAGACGGCTTTGAGCTTCGCTCCGCCGCATATTTTGCAAAAATTCTTGACTGCTTCGGCGAAAATGCAAGGCTTTATATGGCATACTATGAAGGTCAGCCTATTGCGGGTGCAATTTCGGTTTTATGGGGCGATAAGGTGTGGTATTTCTACGGTGCTTCATCAAACTCAAACCGTAATGTTATGCCCAACTATCTGCTCCAATGGGAAATGATAAAATGGGCAATAGAAAACGGTTGCAGAATTTATGATTTCAGAGGTGTTGCGGGCGTTATTGATGAGAGCAATCCGCTCTTCGGTCTTTACCGCTTCAAGCACCGTTTCAACGGCGATTATGTTGAATTTATGGGCGAAATGGATCTTATAACAAAACCAACCGCCGCAAAGATAGTTGCAGTTTCACAGGAAATAATGAAGAAATTAAGATAAGGAGCGAACCAAAATGATAAATGTTACAGTATGGAACGAAGGCGTTCACGAAAAAACAAGCCTTGAGGTTGCAGGTGTTTACCCCGCAGGCATCCACGGCTGCATCAAAAATTTTCTTTCATCACAGCAGGATATGAGCGTTCGTACCGCAACTCTTGCTCAGCGCAAATGCGGCTTATCCGATGAAGTGCTCGACAACACCGATGTTCTTATCTGGTGGGGACATATGGCACACGATAAGGTTCCCGATAAGCTCGTTGAGAAGATACATAAGCGTGTTCTCGGCGGTATGGGTCTTATTGTTCTTCATTCAGGTCACCATTCAAAGATTTTCAAAGCTCTTATGGGCACAACCTGCAATCTTCGCTGGAGAGACGGCGACCGCGAAAGAATCTGGACTGTTAATCCCGCTCACCCCATTGCGCAGGGTATTCCCGCTCATTTCAGCATTCCCGTTGAAGAAATGTACGGCGAGCAGTTTGATATTCCCGCTCCCGATGAGCTTGTTTTCCTCGGTTGGTTTGCAGGCGGTGAAGTTTTCCGCTCAGGATGCTGCTGGCAGAGAGGCTTAGGCAAAATCTTCTATTTCCAGCCCGGTCACGAAAGCAACCCCACCTTCCACAACGAATATGTTCAGAAAATCATCATAAACGCTGTTCGTTGGGCAACACCCGTAAGCTCATTTAAAGAGCCCATCCCCTGCCTCCACAAGAAAATTCCTCCCGAGGAACTCTACAAAGAAAGACAGGGAATGCAGTAATGAACACTTTCAAAATCAAAAAGCTTAAAGATAATGCAAAAATTCCTTTTCGCGCTACCGAAGGCAGTGCGGGAATGGATTTATATGCCTGCATTGATGAACCCGTTACTCTCGGAGGCGGCGAAAAAGCCGTTATTCCCACGGGAATTGCAATTGAGCTTCCGAGTGCAGAACTTGCCGCTTTTGTTTTTGCAAGAAGCGGTCTTGCCATAAAACACGGCATAGGTCTGCTCAACAGCGTTGGCGTTATCGACAGCGACTACAGAGGCGAAATCTGCGTGGGTCTTATCAACCAGCTTAAAGAGCCTTACACAATTCAGCCCGATGAAAGAATTGCCCAGCTTGTTATTATGCCCGTGTCGCTCATTACTCCCGTTGAGGCTGAAAGTCTTGACGAAACCGAAAGAGGTGCAGGCGGCTTCGGTTCAACAGGCAAAGCGTAAAGAGGTTATCTTATGAAAAAAATAATCAGTATTTTTTGCGTTATTGCAATGGTTTTCTCGGCTTTCTCCGTTTTTGCTTTTGCAAACGAAGAAAGCTTCAAGCCCTATGAAAACAGCAAATTCTTCAAATACGGCGATTATGAAATTCACTACCGTGTTGAACCCGCAAAGGGTGAATTCAAGGGCAGAATAATGATGCTTCACGGTTTTCTCTGCTCAACCTTTGCCTGGAGAAATATGGTTAAAGAGCTTACCGAAGAGGGCTATGAATGCGTAACCGCAGACCTCCCCGATTTCGGATATTCAACAAGAGAATCCGATGATGTTGAGCCCGTTGACCGTGAAGTTCTCATAACAGAGCTTATGAAAAGCATTGCTCCGATTAACGAATGGATTCTTGCGGGTCATTCAATGGGCGGCGGAGTTGCCGTTAACATTGCAACGGAACAGCCCGTAAAGGCACTTCTTCTTTATTGCCCCGCTCCGCAGAGCGAATTTCCCGCCGCAATGGAAGGCTTAATCACTTCAAAGCCGATGAAGGGAATAATGAATCTCTTCTTTAAATACGGCACTAAAGTTTCTCCTCTCGTTAAGCTTGTTATTTATATGGCAACCTTTGATTGGGATTTTTCAATGGCATATGACACCGCAGGCGTTACTGATGCGGTTCAGTATAACGGTTTCGGCGGCGGTATGTGCGAAATGATGTATCGCGTTCGTCCGACGGCACTCGATAAAGCGGGAGATATCAAATGCCCCGTTCTTCTTTGCCAGGCAAGCAAGGATATTATCCTCAACGCTTCAATGAAAGAGCAGATGAATTCCGCATTCCCCGACGCAACAACATATACCGTTGAGGGCGGCGGACATCAGTGCATCGAAAACAGAGCAGAAGAGCTTTGCGGCATTACCGTTGATTTTCTTAAATAAAAAAATGGGAATTCACTTCGTAAGGAAGTGAATTCCCATTGCTTTTTCTGCGCTGTGAAGGCTTATCATACAGCCTGTTTCAGCAATTATAACTTGTTTGAATCCCGCCTGCTTTGCCATTTCTTCAACAGTTAAAAGTTCATCTTCGGGCACACCCGAATGATAAATAAAAGCGGTTTCAAAATCAATATTATCGCTCTCAAGCTGTTCGCTTGCATACTGCAAACGGACGGCTTTTCCTTTTCCGCGGTACTTTTTGATTACATCAATTTTTCCGTTCACAACCGCCGCACACGGCTTGACGGAAAGCAGATTCGCTCCCCAGGCAGCGGCGGCAGAGCATCTGCCTCCTCTTCGCAAAAACTCAATGCTGTCAAGCAGATAGCTCACTTTTGTTTTTTGAATAAGCTTTTGCATTTCATAAACAATTTCTTCCGCAGATGCTCCGCTGTCACGCATTCCGCAAGCTTTCAGCGCAAGCAAAGCTATTCCGCCCGCAAGACTTCGTGTGTCAAGCGCATAAACATCCCCCAGCCTTGCCGAAGCAAGTTTTGCGTTGCGGTGGGTGCTCGAAAGCTCGGAGCAGAATGAAAGATGAACAACCGATTTGCCCGCCTTTAAAAACGGCTCAAAAAAATCCATATATTCGCCCGGTGAAACTGCAGAGGTTTTCGGTATTTCACCGTTTTTCTCAACATAGCTGAAGATTATTTCAGGGCTTATATCAATGCCGTCACGGAACACTTTTCCGTCAACAATAACATTCATCGGCATAATTTTTATATCATATTTTTCTGCGAGTTCTTTCGGAAAATCAGCCGCGCTGTCTGCCGTTATAACAACTTGTTTCATAGGGCATACCTCCCGAAGAAAGTATGCCCGTTTTTCTGTTAATTATTAACAATTTCCGTTCCCGGGTAATAATGTTGCAGAATTTCCTGCCAGGAAAAGCCCTGCCTTGCCATATAATCCGCCCCGTATTGGCTCATTCCGACTCCGTGACCGTAGCCCTTGCAGGTGAATATAAATTTTTCACCGTCGAATTCAGCATCAAAGCATACGCTCCTCAAAGAAAACGCATTTCTTATATCATCGGCTTCGACATCCGTTGTGCCGATACGCAGAAACGAAACATAACCGTCATCGTTCTTCGTTATCTCACCGAGCCAATTTTCACTCTCGCCGTCAAGCTTTGCACCGCATTCTTTTGCAAGCTTTTTAAATTCTTCAGCAGTATAACTTTTTTGCGAAACATAATCGGGCGAAAGTTTATCACCTGGGCTCGGAACGCTTGATAAATAAGGATATTTTTTGCCCCACACCTCTTCTGCCGACTGCGTATTGCCCGCACTTATAGCGTGATATGCTGCGAGTGCGGTTTCGCCTTCATATTCAAGGAAGCTTCCGAAAACCTCATCAACCGCCGCCTCGATTTTCGATTCATATTCTTCATAGTTCTCTCCCCATTTTTCTTTTCTCTGTTTTCCGTTGATATATCCCTGATGGGTTGCGGGGTCATCTGTTATATCTGCTCTTGAAAAATAGGAAGAAATGGTTTTTTCGTTCTTTTCTTTCTGCCTTTTTGCATATGTATAGCATGCAACCGCCTGCGCTTTGAGCGCTTGTGTATGATAAAGCGGTGACATTTCTGCCGCAACCGCACCGATTACATATTCGCGAAGCTTGATTTTTTCGGTTTTTCCCGTTGAGGGCGACATTACGCTGATATATTCCTCTGCATTTTGCTCTGCTCCGTTCGGCATTACATATGAATTTTCAACCTGTTCGTTTTCTTCTTTTTCTGCCCCCAATGCCGCAATCGGACACAGAAAAACCGCAACTGTCAGAACGGCACAGAGCACCGCATAAGCTCTCATTTCTCATTCCTCCCGCACTTGACTTTTTATTATATATAGGTGTATAATACAATTTAATTATAAATAATATGAGATAGTATGCTTTCTTTAAAGGAGATAAATATATGTCAACAATCAATTCCAAGCTCCATAATGACGACATTAAAAAATTATGCGACGGTATCCGTAAATATAACTATATCAACCCCGCAGATTTTGATAATTTCAATGTTAAAAGAGGTCTTCGAAACGCTGACGGAACAGGCGTTATGGCAGGCATAACAAAAGTTTGTTCAGTTGAAGGTTACTATATTGATGACGGCGAAAAAGTTCCCCGTGAAGGCCGCCTTAAATTCCGCGGCATAGATATGGAATCCATAGTAAATTCCTGCATCGCAGAAGACCGTTTCGGATTTGAAGAAGTGGTATGGCTTCTTCTTTTCGGCTATCTTCCCACAAAAGATGACCTTGCATTTTTCACGGAAACTCTTGCAAAGAACAGAGAGCTTCCCGATGACTTCATTGAAGATATGATAATGAAAGCTCCCTCGCCCGATATTATGAACAAGCTTTCGCGTTCCGTTCTTTCGCTCTATTCCTATGACCCCGACCCCGACAACACATCCATTGAAAATGTTTTGCGTCAATGCGTGGGTCTTATTGCGCAGATGCCCGCAATTATGAGCTATGCTTATCAGGTAAAGCGCCGTCACTATTATCACAAGAGCATGCATATTCATCCTCTTGTGCCCGGACATAACACAGCGCAGGCTATTCTTCATTCAATCCGTTCCAACAGAAAATTTACCGATGAAGAAGCAAAGCTTCTTGACACCTGCCTTATTGTGCACGCAGAGCACGGCGGCGGTAACAACTCAACCTTTGCAACAAGAGTTGTAACCTCCAGCGGAACTGATACATACGCTGCAATTTCGGCAGGCATAAGCTCACTCAAAGGCCCCAAGCACGGCGGTGCAAACAGCAAGGTTTCGTTTATGGTTGACTCTTTCAAAGAGGGCGTTAACGATATAACCAACGAAAACGAGGTTAAAGATTTTATTGCAAAAATCATCCGCAAAGAAGCGGGCGACCGTTCGGGTCTTGTTTACGGTATGGGTCATGCAATTTACACTCTTTCGGACCCCAGAGCAAAGATTCTGCGTGCAAAGGCCGCCGAGTTTGTTGAGGGCACGGGATATGAAGATGAATTCCGTCTGCTCAACCTTATTGAAGAGCTTACCCCAGAAGTGTTCAGCGAAATCAAAGGCTCAAACAAAGCAATGTGCGCAAATGTTGACCTCTATTCGGGTCTCATCTATAAAATGCTTAAAATTCCCGCAGATTTATATACACCGCTGTTTACAACAGCAAGAGTTGCAGGCTGGTCTGCTCACAGAATTGAAGAGCTTCTTACAGGCAACAAGATTATCCGACCCGCTTATAAGAGCAACAGCGTAAAAACGGAATACATTCCCATCAGCGAAAGATAAAAGAGGTCTTGTTAAAATGAAAAAAGATTTTATCAAAAACGGATTCGGCATAGGTGCGGTTATTTTTGCACTTGCTGCCGTTATTGCCCTTCCGTTAAGAACCGTTCAGTTTTTCACGGTGCTTGAAGACGGAACAGGCTTTTATTCCGAGATGAATTTCGGAGTTTATCTGCTTTTCGGCATTCTTGCAGTATCAATCCTCGCTTTGCTTTTTATCGGCATTTCAAAGCGCAAAAAGCTCAGCTTTTCAACAGGTGAAATCAAAAGTCCGGGCTGCGGTATTTTAGCTCTCGCCGCCGCCTCAGGCGTTCTTCTTGACGCGGTTAACTGCTTCGGATTCAATCTGAATCTCGGCATTTCAACCGCAGCCAACGCAGAAACCTCACCCGTTCAGTTTCTTTTTCTTTCTGTTGAAGGGGTTCTTGCAATTCTCACCGCATTGTTTTTTGTTATTCTCGGCGTGTCCCTTCTTTCAGGCAAATCAAGTCAGAAGAGCTGCCGCTATCTTGCTCTTATGCCCGTTTTCTGGAGCATTGTCAGAATGGTGTTCAGATTCACAAGAACAATCAGCTATATAAGAGTTTCAGACCTTCTTTTTGAAATGATTATGCTTGTTTTTATGATTGCATTCTTTTTTGCTTTTGCGCAGACAAATTCAAAAATAAATGCAAAGAATATTGAATGGAAGGTTGCTTCTTACGGTCTTTGCACCGCACTTCTTGCTCTTGTTTGCTTTGTTCCGAGATTTATTGTTGTTCTCAGCGGAAACGCAGAGCATCTTTATTCATATTCAAGCGCGGAATACTGCGATTTTGCAATTGCGCTCTTTATTATCGGAACGGTTTTCACAAGAATAAGCAACAGACAGCCTGAAATCACACCCGTGTCGGAGGAATCTGATGTTTCTTGATAATGTTTTAATTGCAGGCGAGCAGGTTTTAATTCTTTATGTTATTGTTGCAATCGGTTTTATTTCCGATAAAGTCGGCTTTTTTACCGAAAAGGTTGCCAAAAGCTGCACCGACCTGCTTTTCTATGTTGTAACTTCAGCAAAAATAGTTGAAAGTTTTTACACTCTTGAATATTCGCCCGAAACGGCAAAAAAGCTTTTTATCGCGCTTGCCTGCGGTTTGCTTCTTCACCTTGTTTCGGCGGGAATTTCAACTCTTGTATTCAATAAGTGCCCCAAAGAAAAATCCTGCATTTTCAAATATGCGGGAGCTTACGGCAACTGCGGTTATATGGCACTTCCTCTTGCAAGTGCCGTGCTCGGCGATGAAGGTGTTTTCTACTGCTCGGCAGTTATCATCTCATTCCAGATGTTCACCTTCACCCACGGAGTTTACACAATCAACAAAGGCTCCGAAACCGCGGCAAAGTTTGAGTGGAAAAAGCTCATTCTCAACCCCGGAGTGCTTTCGGTTATTGTGGGTCTGCCGATATTCCTGCTTTCAATCGACCTGCCCGATATTATCACCGAGCCCGTAAGCTATGTTGCAAGCCTTAACTCACCGCTTGCAATGCTTATTTTCGGAACTTATATTGCCCACACAAATTTCAGAACAATTTTCAAAGAATGGCGCATTCTCGGCGTTGCGGCAATCAAGCTTCTTATTTTGCCCGCAATTATGCTCGGAGCTCTGCATCTTATAGGAATAAACGGCACTCTGCTTGTTGCTCTTATCATTTCTGCAAGTGCTCCCCCCGCAACAAACACCGCAATCTTTGCAGCTAAATATGACAGAGATACGGGTCTTGCTTCTCAGACCGTTGCGGCGGTAAGCTTTATGTCCATTCTCACAATGCCCGTGATGATAGCCGCGGCACAGATGTTATGATGAATATAACAGAAATAATGAACGGCATTTCTCCGCTATGGGGAATATGCGGTTTTGAAAAAATTAAAAGTTCGCTTATCGAATGCAGGGCAAAAAGCCGTTTGCCTGAAAATGCAAAATCGGTTATTGTTGCCTGCTTCCCCTATCTTTTACCGAAAGAGAATTACCGAAACAGCAACATTTCAAAATATGCTGTTGTAACAGATTATCACTCTGTTGCAATCAAGCGGTTGCAATCCGCGTGTGATGAACTGAAAAAGATTTATCCCAGCGAAGAATTTGCTTGCTTTGCGGATAATTCCCCCATTCCCGAGGTTTCGGCGGCGTGTCTGGCGGGCCTCGGAGTCAGAGGACTTAACTCTCTGTTAATAACAAAAGATTTCGGCTCATATGTTTTTATCGGTGAAATTGTTACTTCACTTGAAATTGAAGCCGAAAGCCGCGAAATCAAGCCTTGCGCCGAATGCGGAAAATGCATTGAAATATGCCCCGCAAAAGCTCTTGACGGCAAAGGTGTAAATACCGAAAAATGCTTATCTGCAATAACGCAGAAAAAAGGTATTCTTTCCCCCGAGGAAGAAAGCCTTATGAAAGAATGCGGCTGTGTCTGGGGCTGTGATATCTGCCAGGATATATGCCCTATGAATAAAAATGCCGCAGTAACCCAAATCAATGAATTTATTTCTTCTTCCGTTCCCATGCTTACTCTTCAGACTGAAATTGAGGGAAGAGCGTATGAATGGAGAGGCAAAAAAGTTATTGAAAGAAATCTTAATCTTTTCAGAAAATAACATATGAAAGGAGCTTAATTATGAAGCTTATCGTTGCTATTATCAACAATGACGACAGCGCAAGCGTGCTCAACGGACTGACCCAAAAGAAATTCAGCGCAACCAAGCTTTCAACCTCAGGCGGTTTTCTCCGTTCAGGCAACACAACTCTTATCATCGGCACCGAAGACGAAAAGGTTGACGAGGTAATTGAGGTTATCAGCGAGTTTTCCCGCAAACGCAGCCAGATTGTTTCAGCTTCACCGTCATTTATGACCGAGGGATTCATCTCAAAAGCGGTTGAAGTTACGGTTGGCGGCGCAACCGTTTTTGTTCTTGATGTTGATAAGTTTATTAAGCTTTGATTTGAATTGAAATGAAAATAACCGGATTTGATATAAACAATCCCGTTGAGCAGGCTTTGTCTGTTGCTTCGGGTGCAGGCAGACTGCCTCATGCAATTATCCTTGAGGGCTCCTCTGCCGAAGAAAGAATGAAGCTTGCAAAAAAAATTGCCGCCTCACTTGTTTGCGGCGAAAAAACAGATGCCCCCTGCGGTGTCTGCCCTCATTGCATAAAATCCGCCGCGGATTCCCACGCCGATGTGCTTGTTTATTCCGTTGAGGATAAGCCCAAGGCATTCAAGGTTGATATTGTTCGTGAAATAAGAAACAAGGCATATATCATTCCCAATGAAGCTGACCGCAAAGTTTTTATTCTTGAAAACTCCCACACTATGGGCATTGAGGGTCAGAACGCAATTCTCAAAATTCTTGAAGAGCCGCCCTCATTTGTTAATTTCATAATGCTCTGCTCTTCAAAATCGGGATTTTTGCCAACCGTTCTTTCCCGTGCAACAGTATACAGCCTGGGCGAAAATCAGGCTGCCGGCGATGATTCAATGCCGCGCGAAAAACTTGTTGAAGCCGCAAAGGAATTTGCGCTCGCAAGCGGAGCGCTTGATAAAATAGAAATCGTTAAATCGGCAGGAATGTTTGAAAAGGATGCGAAGCTCCTCAGAGCAACTCTTCCCGTTATTCAGGAAATATATTCAGCCGCACTCAGAATAAAATATTCCGCAGGCGAAGAAAATTCTGAATTCGGAACCGTTCCGCAGGAACTTGCATCAAAGCTGAGCAGCCGTGCACTTTTAAAGCTTGTTGAAAACACCGATGAGCTTATGAATGCAATCTCGCTCAATGCAAATCATAATTTAACAGTTACCCGTCTGTGCACTCTTCTGCACAGCAACAGTTTTTAATATATATCGGAGGTTAATATGGCAGAAGTAATTGGTGTTCGTTTCAAAGAAGTAGGCAAGGTATACTACTTCGACCCCGACGGACAGACACTCAAAAAAGGTGACAGAGTTATCGTTGAAACCGTTCGCGGCATTGAATGCGGTGAGGTTGCAATGGATAACAGAGAAATAGATGACGAAGAAATCGTAAAGCCCCTTAAAAAGCTTATCCGCATTGCAACAGATGAGGATATTGCAAGGGTTGCCGAAAACAAAGAAAAAGAAAAAGATGCTTTTGCGATTTGCCAGAAAAAAATAACAGCCCACGGTCTTGATATGAAGCTGGTTGATGTTGAATATACATTTGACGGCGGAAAAGTGCTGTTTTATTTCACGGCAGACGGAAGAGTTGACTTCCGCGACCTTGTTAAAGACCTTGCATCGGTTTTCAAAACCCGCATTGAGCTTCGCCAGATCGGTGTAAGAGATGAAGCAAAAATGCTTGGCGGTCTCGGCATCTGCGGCAGACCCTTCTGCTGCAACGGCTTCCTCGGAGAATTTCAGCCCGTTTCAATCAAAATGGCAAAAGAACAGGGTCTTTCACTCAACCCCACCAAAATCAGCGGCGCCTGCGGCAGACTTATGTGTTGCCTTAAATATGAACAGCCTGCATATGAACATCTTCTTAAAATAACACCCAAGCCCGGTGCAATAATTGAAACAAACGAAGGCGCAGGCACAGTTGTTGACTTCAGTTTGCTTACAGGTATTCTTAAAGTTCAGCTTCATAACAACCCCGATGCTCCCCCGAAGGCATTCCACAGAAAAGATGTAAAAATTGTCAAAGACTCGAGAATCAAGGTAGATAGGGCGGAAATCGAAGCTCTTAAAGATATTGAAGGATAATTTTTTTCAAACCACTTGAAATTTTAAAATTATATGTTACAATGTGCATATAATCATGTAAGGGAGGATAACATAATGGCTTATACAATCAATGACGATTGCATCTCCTGCGGTGCTTGTGCTGCAGATTGCCCCGTTGAGGCAATTTCAGAGGGCGACGGCAAGTATGTAATTGACGCAGACCTTTGCATCGATTGCGGCGCTTGCGCTGATTCATGCCCCGTTTCAGCTCCCCAGGCATAATCAATCATAAGGCTTCAGCGGTCTTCTCTTCGGGGAAGACCGCTTTGTCTTTAAAAAGAGGAAAATATATGAAAAATATAATTCTTATCGGTATGCCCGGTGCGGGCAAAAGCACAATCGGTGTTTTGCTTGCAAAAACATTGATAATGTCTTTCACCGATACCGACCTTCTTATTCAGAAAAAGTGCTCATCGGCTCTTTGTGAAATAATCAAAGAGCGCGGTATTGATGAATTTCTCCGCATTGAAAATGAAGTTATCTGCGAAGAGGATTTTTGCAACTGCATTGTTGCAACGGGCGGAAGTGCCGTTTACGGCAAAGAAGCAATGGCAAAGCTCAAAGAAAACGGCATTGCTGTTTATCTCAGGCTTTCTCCCGATGAGCTTGAAAAAAGAATAAATAATATTCACACTCGCGGAATTGCTATGAAAGAAGGCACAACCCTTGCCGAGCTTTATAACGAAAGAGCTCCGCTTTATGAAAAATATGCCGATATAACAGTCAACTGCTCATCGCTCACCCCCGAGCAATGCGTTGATACAATTACAGAAAAGATAAAAGGGATACAGTAATTACTGTATCCCTTTTATTATTTTGCCTCAATATCAATAATTTCTTCTTTAAGCTTTGAGAAAATCAGGTGCTGGCTGTGATATAAGCTTGTATAACCCGAAAGCACAAAGCTTACCGCCGCCGCAACGGCATAGAATATCATTCCCTCTGCACCAAACAATTCAATGCAGATAAAAAATGTTGCAAGCGGGCAGTTGGTTACACCGCAAAACATTGCCGCTATTCCCGTTGCCGCACCGAAAGCGGGATTAAGCCCAACCAAAGGTCCGACCGTACCGCCGAGGGTTGCTCCGATAAACAATGTGGGAACAATCTCGCCGCCCTTGAAGCCTGCGCTTATAGTTATAACAGTAAAAATAATTTTGAGCAGAAATGCTTCGGGTCTGACGGTGCCCTCCTCAAAAATTCTTTCAATAACATTTACACCGCCGCCGTTGTAATCGCGTGTACCGACAATAAGAGTGAGCAGAATAACAACCGCACCGCCCGCAAAAATTCTTATAAACGGATTTTTTATATACTTTTTAAAAAGTTTTTCCCCTAAATGCATTGATTGGCAGAAAATCATACTCACTACTGCCGCCGCAACCGCAACAACCAATATTCTCCACAGCGAATCAATATTCATTGCAGGAATTGCATCAATGTGAAATCTTTCGGGTTTAACGCCCAAACCGCTTGAAACAAGATAAGCGGTTACGCTTGAAACAATCGACGGAAATATCGCCGCCGAACAAATCTGACCAACGCTCACAACCTCAAGTGCAAACACGCACGCACCAATCGGAGTGCCGAATATTGCCGAAAAAACCGCACCCATTCCGCATATCGTGAGTATGTGTCTTGATTTATCATCAAGTTTGAATATCTTTGCAATCAATGACGAAGCGCTTCCGCCAAGCTGCAACGCCGCACCCTCTCTGCCCGCAGAACCGCCCAACAGATGAGTTATTACCGAACCTGCAAATATAGCGGGTGCAAGCAAAAACGAAAGCGGTTTTTCGCTTCGTATGCTTTCAAAAACCTGATTTGTTCCCAGGCTTTCAACCCTGCAAAGCTTGTATATCGCAACCGACAAAAGTCCGCCGAGAGGCAAAAGATAAATCAGCCATTCATTTTCGGTCCGCAGTTCCGTCACAAATGAAACGGACTTTGAAAATGCCGCACCGATAACACCGCATATCAAACCCACGGCAATACCCAAAACAAGCCAATATATAAAAGCCTTACCAAAAGCTTTGGCACTTTCAATGTTCTTTTTTGCATATGATTTCATCTGCATCACTTTTCTCCTCAAAATCAATATCTGCATTATAGCACCTATTAATCCCGATTGCAAATAAGATTAATAAAAAAGCAAGTCTTTCGACTTGCTTTTTCCTGGTACGAATGTGGATAACGGATTTAAAAAATGTTTATCGGCAGTTGCATACATTTTCCATATGTAAATGATTATACATAGAATTATTCTTCCCACTCTTCAACTTCATTGCTGAAATCATGATTCTTCACTGTAACCCAACCACTTCTTGAAGGAATTTCAATATGGTGATTTATTGTTTGACCAGAGGCAACATACACCTTAACGCCTCGACGAATAAAAGCATTTTTCACCATTTTTAAAGGGTGATCTGAATTCTTTCCTGCACATACATAAGCTTGTTTATCAATCGTGGTGTTCTCAGCAACAACGGGGCCTACGATTGTATCCAATGTTGAAGAATTTATATTGTGTCTTCCTCCATGGTGTGGAATTTGGTATATTTTTATATCATCCTTTAAAGTTCCAATAAAAGAATTGTAATATTCATTAGCGGCATTTAATGCTTTAACTCCGGCATCTCCAACCAATAAAAATTTTTCTTTGCCCATATCACCGGTAATAATTATGCTGGTCTCATTTTCTGCCGATGTTGAAACATCCTCTTTCAATGATTCACCGGCCCAAGTTTCGGTTATCCAGTTGTAAATCTTTTTAAAAGAAAGTGAAAGTGAGTTCTTCATAATTGTAAACAGATCTTTTTCATCGGCATTCATTTCTAAAAAATCTGTTTTGTTTGATTCAACTATCAAAGATATATAGGTTTCTTTATTTGGATGTAATATTGTGATTTTATCGTTTATTACAGTACCTTCAAAAGCTTCACAAATTTCAACACCTTTTTCCATTGCAAGGCTTTCTAATTCTTCGATATATTTATAGGTTTTTTTCAATCTTTCTTCTAATGAATTTTTTGTGATGCGTCCATCAGATATTTTTTCGTATAGTGCATCAATATAAAGCCAAGGCCTATTCATATATAACTTTTTTACGGTTGTGTTTTCAATAATTGTTTTTAGCCCCGATGCATGATCTTGGTCTGAATGTGAACAAATAACAAAATCAATATCTGTTTTGTTTTCTGTAAAATAAAAACGATCAATAATATTTTTTAATGCCGTTCCGTGCGATGAAAACCCACCATCATATACACCTATGGTGTGTATGTCATTTTCAATCCAGTGAATACCAATGGCATCGGCATCTTTTGTTTCTTCGGATATCCCTATAAAATCTAATTCGTACTTCATAATTATTTAACTCCTGTTCTGTGAAAGTTCACTAGCGATAACATTATAAGCTAATCTTTTAGCCTTGTTTCGTGTGGATATGTTAAACAAAACGGTAAAGACTACTAAAAATACTATATATCTTGTATCAAATGAAATAATTTTAAAAATCACTGATAAAACCAAATATAAAAGCAAGACTAATATGTTTATACAATACATATCTCTAAACATTAAATATTCTTTATTTGAAAGAAAAACCATATCCTCTTTTTTGTTTTTTGAATATAATTTATACCATACATGGTTTTCATAAAGTGAACGTTTTTTCTTGTCCTGTGGAATATTTTCATATATTTCAGGATGCATTTTGTTTAAGTCTGAATAAGAAAATCTTATATCTTTGTTGTTGCTTTTTATTTCAGTGAATATTGTCTTTCCAGGTAATTTTCCAAAACATAAATATACAAGTTTCTCTTTAAAGTTGCTTGTTAAAATGCCATCCAAAATAATTGTAAAAACATATAGTATAGACGATAAAACGGCTGAATCTAATATGCTAACGATTAATTTTATTCCATCAAGACCGTTCTCACTAAAGAAGTTCAAATCAAAAGATTTGCAAAAATATAAAAGTACTAGGATGTTTCCAAGCAATAACATCGGTATTTCTTTTTTTCTGTAGTCCTTTAACTCCGCCATAAATCTCCTTAATATTTCAGTGAATTTACTGTTGTTTATAATGTTTTTATACATTTGGTTTATTTGATTTATGAAATAATATATTACGAATTTTAGTATAAAAATCAATGCACACTGCAAAAATGCTTTATTTTTCAACAAAAATGCTTACTTTTTAGTATTATTATAAAAATTTATCCACACATTCGACATAAGCAAAGCCTTCTTGTAAAATGAAATCACCAAATTACAAGGAGGCTAAATTTATGCAAAAATCATCTTTTGAACTCAAAGGTGGCACATACAGAATGGTTGGCAATTACAGAATTCCAAACATCGCATTACCTACCGAAGCAAGCAAACCACTCAGTGTATGGGGACTGAAACGCAAAGATTATCTAATGAAACATAAACGAGTTCAGTTCAACATTATGCTTATGAACGGCACATTATGGACTCATCTTGCTGAGGTTGATGAACAGGCATCAGATATGTTCTCTCGGCTGGTAGAACAGATGAAAGTTAATGAAGGAGTCACAGAAAAGCTGAAAGTATACAATCAAATGGAATGGGTTGCCCGTATGAATAATATAGAAGCAAGGGCAAGGGAGATTGTTAATTACGAGCTGATTTTCACGGTATAAACACATCTTGAAAATATAATCAGGTGCAACGGGATTCATTTCCTGATGCACCTGATTTTTTCTTTCTGCTTCTTATTTTTCGACGGTGTATCAGGGGGGGAAACCCCTTAATTGCGGATTTGTACGTTCAAATCCATTGCTCGCTAAGACAAATGCTACCATCAAGAAGAAACTTTTGTTGTATTTTTATATTTATTGCCATATCTGACATAAAGGTTTATAATTAAATTGAAAATATTTCAAAAAATTCTGTTACATTTTGAAAATTCGGTGACTACATAATGAAGGACAATGAAAGGAGTGAGGATAATGAGCGAAAAGAAGCGTGCCGACGCATTACTGCAGGAATGCTACGACCAATACCGCTTAAAACTTTTCAATTATTGTCTTTCACGCCTTGACGGTTCACGGGAGGCTGCAGACGACTGTGTGCAAGAGACCTTCATTGTTTTTTATAACAAACTTCTCGACGGAGAAGAATTTGAAAATCCGAGAGCGTTTCTCTATCGAACAGCTGATAATTTTGTTAAACGGCAAAAGCAAAAAGATGCCGTTGAATCAAAGCGGAGTATACCGCTTGACGATGCAGCTGATATCGGGGTCACGGATAAATATACCGAAAAACTTGACCTGATTGACTATGAAGAATGTGCAAAAATTCTTCTGAATCTTCTGACCGATGAAGAAAAACAAATTTATGATTTGCGATACATACAAAAACAAGGTGTTGAAGATATTTCAGAACAACTCGGAATTTCAAGACCTGCCGCATCGATGCGACTGATGCGATTACGAAACAAGATTAAAAATATGGTTTATTCTTTTGATATTGAAAAGAAAGGAGGCTGACGGAATGATGACAGTAAGCAGAGAAATTTTAATGCACCACGATTTTATGACCAATCTCGCCGATGAGCTTTGCGCAATGCTTGAAGCACTCATCGATGCCGAGTTCGACAAAGGCGATGGCACGGATTTTGATTTTATTGACGAATGTGCAGATGCGATAAATGCAATCCGCTCGGGCGATAACGCACAGATTCTTCCCCTTATTTCACGCAAGGATTTCTTGAAGAAAATCGGTATCAAGACCGAACGCAAATTCAAAATCTGGATTGCAGCTGCTGCGGCAATCGCAATTCTTTTCACCGCAGGCACACAGATTGAAGTTGAAGAAAACATTTCAATCGTTCAGGCGCTTTCGGGCATCGTTTCGGATTTCTTCACAAACGAAAAACAGATTGAAGCAACAACAACTCAGCCTGCAACCACAACAGAAAAATCACCCGAACTGATTAATATAACTGTTGAAACAACTCCCGAATTCAAGACCGAATATTACGTTGGCGAAAAGTTCAGCCAAGACGGAATAAAAGTGTTTGGTGAATACGATAACGGTGAACGGATGCTTGTCCGCATTAACGATTACACGGTTGAGGTTTCAGACACATTCGGCACAGAACCGAAATATGAAACTGTTAAAATCACCGCCGCAGGCTTCACACAAACTCTTGAAGTGAGAATCATCGAAAGTATTGAAACGAAAAAGCTGAGTTCTGTTTATGCTATTTTCCCCGAAGATTTCACTTTCACAGCGAAGGATCTGAACAACATCGACCTGTCACAAATGCAGGTTTATGCGGTTTACAGCAACGGCGATGAAACCGAACTGAACGCAGACAAATACACACTCGATATTGAAATCGAGAAGAACTTGATAAAAGAAGAAGCATTTGTAACAATCAGCTACGAAGGATGTTCATGTTCGTTTATGGTGTTTAAGGAATAGCTTGATTATGAATTTATCATAAATCAAGGGAGGTTATACTATGAAAAAACTTATTAAAAAATTATTGATATTGACAATTATTGCGGCAATGGTTGTTACTGCAATGCCACTTAGCGGAATTGAATTTGAAGAAATCGCAAAACTTTTCACAATAGAAAGTGAAGCGGCAGCAATAGTCATGTCGGATGTTAAGTTTGAAGGATTATACTATTACCGTGATATTTCCGGCGAGGAAGATTTTATCGAAGATGGAAACACTATTGAATCGGGTTCCGAAATCGTTAAGTATATGGGCAGCGAAGAAAATGTTGTTATTCCCTCTGAACTCGGCGGCAAGCCTGTTGTTTCAATCAATCACGAAGCTTTCTGTCCCGACACCCTTACTGCATCGGAAATTAACAGCAATAAATATAATTCCGATTATTTTTATGTTGAAAATACAGACTGTGCTCTAATTAAAAATGTTACCATTCCCGAAACCGTATATTATATCGGCTGCGATGTTTTCAAAAACTGCACCTCGCTTGAAAAGGTTGAGTTTATAGGCGAAGGCATCGGTTGGATTGACGAAAGTTCTTTTGAAAACACTGCTCTTACCGAAATTGATATCCCGCGGACTCTCAAGGGAATAGGCGACGGATGCTTTAAAATGACAGAGATAACCGATATTGTTTTCGGCAAGAATGATGATAATTATTTCGAACCTTTTGGGAGTGCTTTTGAGGGCTCAAAAATCAAAACCGTAACCTTCAAAAGCGACGGAATACGGATTGATCATTTTGCATTCGGCGGAAGCAATATTGAAACCATTATATTTGAAGGCAGTGTTGAGAAATTTCACAAGAATGCTTTGTCTTCCAAAAACAATCCCGTTCAGGAAATCGTTTTCAAATCAACATATCCTGCCGATGCGGCAAGAATGCTCATTCTTGATTACGGCTATAATTGTTATAATTACCCCGAGTATGTTTGCTTTTCGAAAAAAATACCCGTCGGCAGCGAAACAATCATGACTGATGAATACTCCTGTATTGTTAAAGATAATTACGCAACAATAATTGATTATTTCGGTACAAGCGGTGTTGTTGAAATACCCGAAACCATTAACGGCTATACCGTTAACAAAATCAGCGATACAGCATTTATGAATTTTAGTCATTACAATGAAGCAAGCGATGAAACGGTTCTTCTGACATCCGTTAAAATTCCTTCAACCGTTAAAGAAATCGGAGGTTATGCATTTGCAAAAAACAGCAGTCTCTCAACCGTTGAATTTGAATCGGGACTTGAGAAAATCGGCGTATCCGCTTTTCAGGACTGCGAAAAGCTTTATCATATCAATCTTCCCGATACAGTCAGCGAAATCGGAGAATACTGCTTTGCAAACAGCCGTCTGTTCACCTTCAATGCAACAGGAATCAGAAAAATCGGTGCAAACGCCTTCGAAAAGTGCGAAGTGCTCACCACCGTTGTTCTTTCCGACAAAATGGAGAGCATAGGCACCTATGCTTTCAGCGAATGTAGGCAGCTCAGCAGTATCACAGTACCCGAAGGCATAACCATTATCGAGCCTTACACCTTTAATCTCTGCTCAAGACTTTCAACAGTTAACCTGCCCGAAAGCATAAAAGAAATCGGCGAATCAGCTTTCTATTGGGCAGGCAGTCTGCATAATGTTACAAACACAAAATTTATCGAAACTCTTGGTAAAAAAGCATTCTATAACACATCGCACCTTGAAAATTTCGATTTTTCATCTGTCAAGGGTGAAATTCCCGATTATTGCTTTTATGAGAACAACTTTTACGGTCAAACGGTTGTAATTCCGTCAACGGTTGAAAAAATCGGTGCTGCCGCATTCATGGAAAGCGAAATGTGGGGTCTTGTTATCAGTGAAGGAGTCAAAGAAATCGGAGCGGCTGCATTCGAGAGCATTGCTTGGCTGAAGGAAGTCAGCATCCCCTCATCGGTTGAAGTAATCTCAAGGCGTTGTTTCTTCGGCTGTCCTTTAACGAAGCTTGAGCTTCATGAAGGACTCAGGAAAATAGGTGAATACGCTTTCGGATATGCAAAGCTTGAAGAGCTTACAATTCCCGAATCGGTGGAAGAAATCCAGGATCTGATCTTATATAACGGCAGAGTTCAGGTTCTGAACTTTAACGCCGTAAATTGCACATATACAGGCGAATCGGACTATGAGCCTATGTTTTTCTGGAATGTTTTTGAAGTTAATATCGGCAACAAGGTTGAAAGTCTGCCTGACTTTTTCCTTTACGAAACTGCAATCAGCAAGCTTACCGTTCCCGAAAATGTTAAGAGCATAGGCAAATATGCCTTTGCGGGCTGTGAAAAGCTTACAGAGGTTCACCTTCCCGATACTCTTGAAGTTCTCGGCAATCATGCATTCAGAAGCTGCACCGTACTCACAGAATTTACAATCCCGAAAAATCTTAAGGTTTATTACGCAGGTGTTCTGGAAAGCTGTATAAACCTCGAAACAATCAATTATAACGCGATAAACTGCGATATTAAAACTATCACGGGTTCCGCCACTTCGTTGCCTTATTCTCCCTTCGCATCGAACACCCTCAAGTCTCTTAAATATTTCAATATCGACAATAGTGTTGAAAGCATACCTGACTATCTTTGTTCAGGTCTTACCAATGTTGAGCAAATCACCATTCCCTCCGCGGTAATCAACATCGGCACTGCATCATTCTACAAATGTGCTTTTACAGAAATCGAACTTCCTTCAAAACTTGAAAGTATTGGCGAATATGCTTTTTCGGAAACACAGCTCAAGTCAATTGATTTGCCCGAATCCTTACTTATAATCAATCGTTATGCATTCACCAAATGCCGTAAACTTGAAAGCGTTGATATGAAAAACGGCGTTATTTATTTGGGCGACGATGTATTCAACACCTGTACCGTCCTTAAAACTGTAACTCTTTCGGAAAACATAAATACGATTCCCAACGGACTCTTCAGATATTGTGATTCACTTGAAGAAATCTGTATCCCCGATAATGTTGTAAGAATCGGTGAAAACGCATTTCAATCCTGCGATGCACTTGTCAAGGTTCGTATGTCACCCAACGTTTCGTATATTGCCGACAAATCATTTTATGATTGCGCTGCACTTAATGAATTCACATGGAAGTCTGATTCAAAGCTTATAGGTAGACTTGCCTTCGGCAACTGTACAAACCTTAAAGATTTCAACTTTGTAGGCATCGAAAAACTTTATGATAACAGTTTTAAAAATAGCGGTGTTTCAGTTGTTACCCTTGGTGAAGCTAAAAATGAAGAACTTGCAAAACTTACAGAAATCGAAACACAAAGCTTTATGGATTGCGATAACCTTGCAACTCTCGGCATCGGCGGTAACGTTACAACAATCAAAACTCAGGCTTTCGCAAACTGTGAAAACCTTGAAACCGCAGTTATCGCAGACAGCGTAACCGAAATTGCCGAAGATGCATTTGACGGCTGTGACAAACTCACAATTTACTGCTCCAAAAACTCTTATGCCCATACATATGCACAGACTCAGGGTATCAGAGTCAGCACTCTTGTTATCGCACCTATTCCCAATCAGACCTACACAGGATTTGAAATAAAGCCTGAAATCAGCGTTTCTGCATCGGGCGATACCCTTGATAAAAATATTGACTTCAGCGTATCTTATGCTAACAATATCAATGTTGGCAATGCTGATGTAACCGTTAAGGGTATGGGCGATTTCAGAATGTTTGCAAGCAGAGCAAAATTCACAATCGTAACAAAGAACATTTCTGCCGTATCTGTTTCTGCCATCGCCGACCAGCCTTATACGGGTTCAGCCGTAACTCCCGAAATCACTGTTACAGACGGATTGAAAATCCTGAACGAAGGCACAGATTACACCGTGACTTTCAGCAACAACGTTAACGAAGGCACGGCAACTGCAAAAATCACGGGTATCGGCAACTATTCAGGCACAGCAACCGCAGATTTCGTGATTTCAAAAGAAGCAGAAGAACCGAGCTTCTTTGAAAAAATCATTTCATCAATAAGCTCATTCTTCGCAAAAGTTGTTTCATTCATAGTTTCAATATTTATGTAATCAAAGGAGGATTGTCATGAAGATAATAGAGAAAATTCTTACCGCTGCAGTAATTGCAACAGTTTCTGCATTTGTTATCGGCTTTGTAATATGGGCGGCTCTTTCCTTTTTCGGCAATCCTCTTGACAGAAAAAACGTCAGAAATATCGCCGAACAATATCTTGCCGAAACCTATTCCGAAATGAATCCTACAATTGTTGATATTGATTATTTTGACACTCCCGTTGAAGGTCCTTATCATGTTGAGGTTTATCTTGAAAAAACTGGCAGAACATTTACGCTTCATTATTCTAAATCAGGTGATCTCGAATGGGATTCATATGATTATTCTATCTATGAGGAGAAATACGGTGAAGAATACTTTGAAGAAGGTCTTTATTCAATAAGAGATAACATCGGCGTTCCCAAAAATGAAAAGCAGAAAGCAGTTATAGCGGTTATAAACTTTGATTTTGAAATTCAGAACGGCGGTTTGGCTCAGTATTTAATCAACGAAGAGAATGAGTATATTGAAAAAATCGTTGATTATCTCCGAATGATTGGTGCAGAAGAACAAGCAACCTTGCTTAAAACGTTCATGACAGAAAACGATATTGAATTCAAATCTGTTGAAACCAGCAGCATTGAGGAAAGTATTGAGTTTGAAAAAAGCAAACCTTTTGATAAATTCAACGATGACTATATGGAGATTTACATTCCCGAAGGTGAATACGAACCTTATCTGAATTTTTTGGTAATCAATTATATTCAGGATAACATAGAGGATTTTTAAAAATGAAAAAGATTAAATACATATTTTCAATCATCGCATTCCTGTTGATTCCGCTTGTTTTGTCGGCTTGTTCAAATTGGACTGTTGAACGGTATATCTATGAATATCACCGTGAGAAATATGAAGCAGAGGACTTTTTGCCAAGCGGCTTTGCAAGTTATGACAGTGTTTACTACGATTATGACAAGGATATAGTTTTCATATTTGAAACAAATACAATGACGGTTAAAGCGAAATATGACGATTTCTATGTGGCGAAGAAACACGAAGTTGAGCAGACTTATAAATTTCTCACCGAACCCGTCGAAGCCGATATGCTTGAAGGGCACTTTACCATTCCTGTAACAGAATTTGAGTATAAAGGATTTCAGATGAGGGTTGCCGACGGTGGCGAATATCCCAAAAAGTTCGGTATTGTCGGTTATAACGATGAAACCAAGGAAATTGCGTATCTTTGGTTCTATGACCCCGATTTGGATTTCATTTCGGAACCCGATGAAGATAAAGAGCAGACAATGATTGAGTTTGTGGAGGAGAATTTTAAACTAAAATAACGAATAAAATACTTTAATTGAGATGCTTTATGAAAAATTCACAATAAATTTTCTGTTATAATCAATACATAAATGTCACAAGGCGTATCCGTACTCGGACACGCCTTGTTTTTATGCCTGAATTATTGCAATTATGCACAAACACAAACAATAAATTTTGTCGAAAACAGAGATGTTTTAGGATAACGCATATTTTTGCGTGACATTTCACAAAACTCGTCATATATATACAGATTGTTTTAAAATCATGGAGGTATTTTATGGACAAACAAACAGTTAATTTAACAATTTTTTTACTTAAAGAACGTTTCGTGGATTTTGATAATTGTTTGAAATCTCCACACACACTTTATTCATCAGAAATAATAGAAGATTTCAAAATTGACGGAAAAATTTATTATTCTAAAAGCAAGACCAAACCACCTAAATGGAAAACATATTTAGATGAGTTAGCTAAAGAAGATATCGAAATATCAGATAATGCCTCAAACAAGGCAATTATGTTAGTTCGTGTTGAGAACCGCATTATGGCAATTGTATTTGGCTATGGAAGAACATTTCTCAAAGAGGAAAGCATTGAAAGAAATTTTGGCTTTAAGGTAGCGCTAAATACAATTGATCAAAACAAAATGCGAAGCGTAAGTGCAGCAACTATTGAAGATATGGTTGTAACGACACAGCGACAAGCAAGCTACAGCACTTCTCAAAATGAGTTTGGCCTTAACATATCTAATGATATTATGAAAGGAATTACCGGAGTTCCTTTTGAGGAAAAATACGGCAATCATATTAGCGGTAAAGATTCTCTTATAGTTTCGTTATATATAGATATGAGCGAATTAAAAGATAAACTCGTTTTGTATTTTCATGCCTATAATAGCGATCGTTATAAACTTATCGGTTTTGAATGGGTAGATAATGTAGCTGAAATAAGAGATTCTGTTTTGTCTGAAGCTTTAGACTATGAACTTGTAAAAGCAATCAAAAACAAAAACATCGAGCATCTTCACATTGCTCCGCCAGAAACTACAGATTGGGATAAAATAATAGGTTTTTGTTATTCGGGAATTAAGAATAAAACTGATGACCCCAATAGTTATAATTTAAATCTTGATATATCTGAATACATTGACAAAATAAACACTGACTCTAATATTGACCTAAAGATACGAAGAGACCGTCTTTTAGCTATGAATTCTGATGAAGTTCCATTTTCAATATGCAGTATTTATTCTGCATTGGTTTTCCAAACAAAATATGATAATAAAGACTATATTTTTTGTTCTGGAACTTGGTATCAAGTTGAAAAATCATTTTTTGAAATGGTTAACAGTTATATAAAAACAAGAATAAAAATATCTGATATTAATCTTCCAAATTGTCCTTGTGGTATGTATGAAGGAGAATATAACGAAAAAGTTTCAACAGAAAATGATGATTTCTGCTTAATGGATAAAAAACTTACCTCTGTTTTAGGTGGACCCAAACAAATAGAACCTTGCGATATTTTTACAAAAGACAAAAAGTTTATCCATGTTAAAAACAAGGGGCAATCTTCTCAGCTAAGTCATTTGTTTGCACAGGGAAAAATTTCAGCCGAATGTTTTTCAAGTGACGAAGCATTTAGAAAAAATGTATATGATATAGCAAAGGTAAAGTTGGGAAATGATGTCTTCAACTATAAACAAAAGCCAGCCTCTAACGAGTATGAAGTGGTTTATGCAATAATTGACGATAAAGTTTCCGACTTGGAAAACAAACTTCCTTTCTTCAGTAAAGTAAACTTAATGTTAACTTCGCAAGAATTAGAACGTATGCATTTTAAATGTTCGGTTTGTCTTATTAACAAAAAATAAAATCATATTCATTTAAGCCTGTTTAGTAATCAGAAAAGAACATTAATAGCAATGAATAAATATTTTTGAACTCCAAAAATCTCATTAGCTTTTCTTTTTACGAATATAATTTCTGTACGCAACAAGAGCATTCAAGCAAAGATCAATCAAATGCGTATCCATTTCATTTATCGGCTTTTCAAGTTCTACGCTGATAAGCGCATCCAGTTTTTTCTCGTTAAGTTTAAGGGTTTTGTCATTCAGATATGTTCTTATTTCAGCCAAACAGTGTTTATATTCTTTCAAAATATCACCTCTGATTTTTATCTATGACTATATATGACGAAAACCAGAGTTTGTCACGCAAAAAAACTAACCAAGCTTGCTTTTTTAGCAAACTCGGTTAATTTTCATTTTGTGTGTGATATAGATTTATTATTCTCTTTTGATTTTTTTCTGCATGTTTTAAGGCTTGATAAGCGCCGCCAGATTCGTTTTTGACATAAACAACAACCATATCTGAACGGTCAATCATATCTCGATTTCTTGCCACGATTGCGTATTTGAAATTGCAGTCGGCAGATGCTTCGCAGATTTCTATTGAATCGTAATAGCTTTCAAATGATTCAGTGTTATTTTTTAGCTCGGCGGTTTCATAGGGAAGAACAAGGGTGAGAAAAGCATTGTCATTGCCCGTTTCTTTTTTCAGTTTTCTGATAACAGAAGCTGCCATTAAATCAAAATCGCCGTTTCTGCCTATGAGGAACTCGATTTCTCGGCTATTTTTTTGCATTACAATTCGCAGAAGCTCATAAAGCTTGTTTTCGACAGCTTGATAATCTTCAATTATTCTGTGACCGAAAAGGCTCACGGTTAATTTATCTGTCATTTTCTCTCACCCAAAGGCTATTGCCGATGTGCAAAAACACATCGGCAAAATATAAATTCATTTAGCAGCAAACGATATAAGCTGAACTGAGCATTGTTTTGTTTGTGTAATCGCATCTTGAGCAGGTTTCAACATTATAAGTTTCACGGAGACATCTGGGGGAAGTTGAAAGCACCTTGTGTGTTACAGCTGTAACCACCGAAGACTCAATCTTATGCCCGAAAAGAGTGCATGTAAGTCCGTAAGTGGCTGCACCGTCAACACCGTGGTTAAAATAATGGGTAATGAATTTATTTCGGAAATCTTCAGTTGTATTTGCTTCAAAAATAAACTCAACATTATTTACGGTAACGGTAAATGTGTTTTCGTTTGCATCTTCAGCGTAAGCTGATATTGACATTACGGAAAAAAGGGAAACAACAACAAGAATAAGTGCAATTATTTTTTTCATATCAGTTAATCTCCTTCAAATTTTCAATAATTTTGAAAAGATTATCTCTGGTATTGGATTTTACAATGTAAAGATTATTTTTGTAAGTAAAAATGCCCTGTATATATTGAGGCGTGACTTTATAATATATTAAATAATCTGAAATTGTTTTTTCGGTACAATTAAAAATGTAATCTTCATGCAAGTCAGTGTTAGCTTCGATTTCTATACTGTGAGTCGATATATCGCATTGCAGCAAATATCTTTCCGATTCACCTTCAACAAGGCGCCAGATACTGATAATCTTTTCGTTCTCGGGTAACCAAGAGGGATATAAAATCTCAATTCTTTCGCTTTCTGCAAGCTCTTCTATTGAGGAATATGTCTTGGTTTCATCAGATGTGTAAAATGTTATATCGCCGTATTCTTTCGGGCCGCTTTCAATCCATTCGTGAAATGAATCATCTAATTTCATAATCAATTCATCCAAGAAATCGCCCGATGCAATGGCTATAATACCAAAGAGTGCGATAATCACCGCAAGGATTGCAGCTATAACAGCAAGTCTCTTTGCTCTTATTTTCTTCTTAGCATATGAGCCTATGGCTGTTACCTTGCCCTTGAACGGTATTTCATTAACTCTTTGTTCAATTTCTGATTTTGCAAGTTTTTCTTTTCCTTCAAGCTCCATGAGAAAATCAACGCATTCCGTTACAAGATCGCTGTCCATTTCCTTATAGTCCTTTGAAGTTTCAAGCAGAATTATCGCCATAAGCTTGTCCTTTAAAGACTGTTTTAAAGCATTCATATCTTGTTTGTTTCCCATGGATTTGTTCACCTCCTGTAGTTAAGATTGATAAAACGCAATACCTCCCTTCATGTATATATGACGAGAATTGCATTTTGTCACGCAAAAATTTTATATTTTTTTGAAAAAATTTTAGAATCGCATAAAAAGAAGCAAAATTGCCATAAATATGAAAGCTGCTTTTTCCTTGATTTTCAATCTCAGTCTGTAAACTCTTGCCCTGACTGCGTGTTCAGAGATATCAAAAGCCTTTGCCAATTCTTTGTATTCCATATGTTTGGTGTAAACCATTTCAAAAAGCTCAAGTTCTTTTTCGCTTAATGAAGAAAGAATGCTTTTCTTCTTTTCCTCAAGTTCTTCCAGAGTCACCTTATTATCTTCTTCCATTTCGTAGAGAATATCCGTGCTTGTCTGTGAGCCGAACACCGTTCCGTAAATAAGCTCTTTTTCTCTCTTGGCAATTACCCTAAACTGTTCTTTTATTTTATTGTTGGCAACGGCATAAAGCCATGCTTTTATAAATTCGTCTTCAAGATCGTCATAATTTTCCTGAAAGAAAAGAAAAACCTCCTGAGTAACATCGGCGGCATCATCTTCTCTTTTAAGCCTTGAAAGACAAAGATGATATACGTCATCATAGTATAAATCAGCAATCTCGGTTGCTCTTTCAAAACTTATCAACATATATCACCCCTTTCTGTCAAAATATTAACAAATTTAATTAATTATAACAGTTTAACAATATTATGTCAAAGAAAAGATTTTTGAGTGCTGCCAAGAAACAGATGGCCTGTTTCATAGCAAAAAAACGTATCATAGCATTAAACCTATGGTACGGTTTTTTGTTGTTAATTTTCAAGAACTGATTTGATTCACTCTTACCCAAATCGAATGCAAACTTATTAAGCTGAAAAGTTATGGTTATAATATACAACTTTTGTCTTTCAGCTTTGTTTATAACATAGAAGTTTCAATTACTCCAAAATTTTTTGCGTGATATTTTGCAATTTTCGTCATACATATTATGAAATGCATAAGAAAGAAGGAGATTCCAATGGGTTAATTTTATAAAACTGTAATTTCTTATTTATCAGGAGGAAAACAAAATGAAATTTAAACATCTTTTATCAATTGTTCTTGTTTTTGTGCTGAACTTCAGCTTGTGTTCAGTCGCATTTTCAGACGAAAAAACAGAAGTGCCTGAAGGATACACTCCCGTTTATTCAGCAGAGGATTTGAACAATATCCGCAACAATCTCTCAGGTAAATTTGTTTTGATGAACGACATTGATTTGTCAGTTTACAAAAGCTGGGAGCCTATTGGCACTTTAAAAACTCCGTTCTGCGGAAAGTTTGATGGAAACTCGTTTACGGTAAAAAACATTAATATTTCAAATATTGAAGGAGAAAATCCATCAGTAGGTTTGTTTGGAACTGTAGCAAATTCACAGATTAAAGATATTACAGTCATCGGTCAAATTAATGTTGATAATGATAACGGAATAAGGGCTGGCTTGATTTGTGGTGAAGCATATAATTCCGTTATAACAAACTGCAAAGCATACGGCAAGGTTGATGTGACAACAAAAACAGGTATTTGGGTAGGTGGAATAACAGGTTATTTGTCAACATATTCAAATACCGATGAAGTAAAAGAGTGTAAAATAGAGTTTTGTCAAAATAATGCGTCGGTAACAGTAAATGGAGTTTGCGGCTATGATACCAATGGCATAAATTATTTTGTTGGTGGTATAGCAGGTCTTTCAGAAGGCACGATTTCTAAAAGTTCAAACCACGCAGATGTTATGTCTATAGGCAGCAATGGCGGGTATGACTATTTTTATACTCTTGCAGGCGGCATTTGCGGTAATTCAGATGGTGAAATAAATAACTGTTACAATGTTGGCAACATAAGTTCTGTAGGAACAAAATATGTTTTTGCAGGTGGAATATCTGGCTTTTGGTATCAGTTTGAGAATATTTACAATTGTTATAATATAGGCCAAGTTAAAGCCGAAGTAAAAGAAGCGACAAATAAATATAATTATTCTGCTGTTGGCGGAATAATCGGAGTTGTTGAATCGTTGGTTTTTCCGGATTCTTTAGATTCTTTTGCTGATTATCCTGCATCTATAAGAAATTGCTATTATCTTGATGATGTTGAAAATGCTTTTGGCGAAAATTCCCCTCAAGATTCAATTAATATAAAATCGCTTACTACAGAAGAAATTCAAAAACAGTCTTCATTTGAAGGCTTTGATTTTGAGAATGTTTGGAAAATGTCTGCAACTGAAAACAGACCTGTTTTACAAAATGAACCGAGTGTCATTGTTATTGAGATTGAAGCAAAGACGGGTAAACCTGCTAAGTTGAAAGATGTAGATAAAAACAATATTCGTTCTTGGAGTTCATCAAATGAGAAAATTGCTGTAATAAATGATAACGGTGATGTTAAAGGATTATCAATAGGAACAACTGATATAGTTATAACTATGAACGACGGAACGGTTATACAATGTAATGTTACAGTAGAATTTTCTCTTTTTTGGTGGTTGTTCAATTTGTTATTTGGTTGGTTAAAATAAACCGAATTGAGGTGAAAAGAGTATGAAATTCAAAAAATACTTATCTTTAATATTGGCATGTACTATATTAATATTAACTGTTAGTTTGACTGCATATGGCACCGAAGAAGAAATCGCCCAAACCACAACAGAGTTTTCTAATGAATTGGAGTCGTTTCTTGCGGACAATTCTCAGTATTCATCAACAATCGAAATACCTGACAGTACGGAAAATGAAAATTATATTTTTATTAACACAAACAGACTGATTGTATCAACGAATTCAAATGATCCGCTTGATAATACCTTTGGTGCTGTTGATGAATTGAATGGATATAATAATTGGCATATTTTACAATATGCGAACGAAGAATCTGCGGCAACGGCATTTGAGTGTTTTTCGACTATGCAAAATGATATTAATTATGTAGAGTACGATAAAATTCTTAACACTTATAGTACATTAACTTATTCATCTGATTCTGAAAGCTTAAGTTGGGGTGCAACAAAAGTAAAATCAATAGATGCTATAAAAGCCTTAAAAAAGTCTAGTATTTCATGTGCGACCGTTATTGTTGCAGTTATCGATACCGGCGTAGATATTGAGCATTCGTTTTTTAAAGATAGTTCAGGAAATTCACGAATAATTGCAAGCACAAAAGCAAGAGATGATAATCCTAACCCCAACACCTATAAATACTATCACGGAACACATGTTGCTGGAATAATAGTTGATAATACTCCAAGCAATGTAAAAATAAAATCATATAACAGCTTCTATTATAAAGAAACATTATCTACAACATCAACGGTAGCTGCGGAGATTGACAGAGCTGTAAAAGATAAGGTTGATGTTATTAACATTAGCCAGGGAGGTCCCGATGAATCTCCGACAATAGAGGAAGCTGTCGATAAAGCTATTGAAAACGGAATTGTTGTTGTTGCTTCCGCAGGCAACGATGGTGAGAATGCTCAAAATCATCATTCAGGAAATATTGAGCAGCTTATAACAGTAGCATCGACAACATCAAGTGATAAGCCTAGAAGTGATTCTAATTATGGAAGTGTAGTTGATATTTCTGCACCTGGTTCAAGCATAAATAGTACAATGCCTGACGGAAAATTTGACGAAAAATCAGGAACTTCAATGGCTGCACCTTTTGTTTCTGCCGCAGCGGCTATTCTTAAATCCACCAATAAAAGTCTGTCTCCTGTAAGAATATGTGAAATACTGACAGCATCTGCATATAAACCAAGCGGATGGGCAAATAACTATGCATCAAATTACGGAGCAGGAATAGTAAACTTCAAAAATATGCTTGCGTATGTAACGATGTCTGCACCAACAATAACACTCGGAAGCAACGATAAGATTTCTATAACTTCTGCGGCAGGAAACAACGCAACGTGCTATTATACGACCAACGGAACAACTCCAACAACAAGCAGCACAAGATATACTGGAAGTTTTTCAGTTCCGTCAGGCGCTAAATCAATAAAGGCAATAGCTGTGGTTGATGGCACAATCAAAAGTTCTGTTGCTGAGTACCCAATTCAATACCACACACAACTCACCGTAGGATACAAATGCAAAGAAAAGCTCAATTTGCCTGATAACGCAAAAAATATAAAATATATTGTTGACGATAAAAGTGTTGTTTCTGTTGAGGACGGACAAGCTCGCGGGTTAAAACCGGGTGAAACTATTATCACTGTAACTATGAATGCCAACAGAATATATTATTTTCATGTAAGTGTTGAATTTACATGGTGGCAATTCTTTCATCAAATTATTTACATTCTTTTTGGCGTATTGATATAAAATGCATCGGGAGCGGTTGTTAAAACAACCGCTCCTTAATATTGAGTACCTACTGGGATAAGCAAGAGTGATTTTAAGTCAAATTCATTGCGATTATGCACAAATATAAATGTCGAAAATTGTCTAAAATAGAGAAACTTCAGAGAATTCGAAATTTATTGCGTAACATTTCGCGATTTTTGTCATTTATATATAAAGGTTCATTTCTGAATTATAAATGAGGAAGGTGTTTTTTATGGATTCGTTAATATGCAATGCAGCAGAAAAGGAGGCAACCAAAGCCAAGCTGATTGAATTTATGGAGCAAAATGATATTGCATATAATCTGATCGAGTGTTGCGGCTGTGACAGATTTTGCATCGATTTCAACGATGAAGAAAATGCTTGTAAAAAGTATTGTTGCAATTCTGGAATTATTGTGCAGACAAGCAATAAAGATATTTGCAGAATTTATCCTCACGAGATTCTTTACATAGCAATTGAAGACAGGAAATCAGTGCTGTATATGACTAACAGAAAAATTGAAACAAACTATCGCCTTGACCATTGGAAAGGTATTCTTGACCTCAAAACCTTCGCCCAACCTCATAACAGCTTTATTGTAAATCTTAATTATGTTGATGGGATTACCAAAGAGTGGGTAAGGGTGAAATACTACGACAGAGAATATAAGGTTTACACATCTATAAGAAAAATAAGTGAATTTAAAAAACAGGCTTTATTTTTTCAAGAGTATAAGTGTTTATTATAGTTCGGTTACTATAAATAACATGTCCATTATAAAGACTCCGCAAAAATATTTATACTATAAAATGGCAAAGTTTTAATTTTTTATCATTTTTGTCGAAAAACGCGACATTTTTGGTTTTTACGTTGATACTAGATAAAATATCATTTACACTAAAATAATGATTTTTACTGATTAAAACCATATCAACAAAGATTAGTTGTAACAACACTAATTTATGATAAAACGTTTCAAAAGCAGGTGATCAAATGATTGCGAATTTTTGCAATATGTTAAAAATTTTCTTGCAAACTTATGTTGCAACTGGGGAAGGATTAGCAACTCTTTTGGTTGTTTTTGTAATGTTGCTAAAATTATTTATTAACAGAAAAGCGACTGCTATACATTACAAGAAAACAATAATATCCATTCCCAGTGAGATTTTCTCTTTGGTTGTTGGTTTTTTAATATCTTCTATGTTAAAAACAAGCATTCCATCAGAAAAGGAATTTCTTTTTACGATATTTATAATTGTTCTTATCGTACTTGTTTTTCAATATGCGGCGGAGCGAGAGTTAAATGATAAACTAAGTGGTAAGCTTAAGTTTAGCATAATATTATGGATATTAGTAATGTTTATTGTTTCTATTGTTTTATACATAATAATAGTTTTTGGAGGCCTAATTTAATTATGAAAAAATTTATCGAAAAATACGGAGATCTTCTATTGGCAATTTGTGGTTTATTGTCTTTATCTTTTTTAATATATATAATGTTTTTTGAAAATAATTTTACAAGAAATAATTTATCTATAATTTTTTCTTTTTTAATTATTTTGCTGGAAATGGTCTTGGTTTTTTTGTTCAGAAACAGAAGTAACAAAAAAAATAAAGACATTCGTAATTTAAACAAATTAATAGAATACAAACAAAAGCGTAATGAAATCGAACATGAAATACTTGCTTTAACTAGAGAGTTAACCGAATCAGATGTGTCAGAATATTTAGATATACATAGAATTGTTTTTACAGGACAACACGATTTGTTAAGTAATAGCGCAATAGATTATAATCAATTTTTAGATCAATTTGGTATTTCAAAAGAAAAAATTAGAATAAAAAAAGGAAGTGCCTTGTTTTTAACTCCTTTTAATTTTGAAGGAGATCGTCTTTTCAATGAATGTCAAAGTATATTAAGCAAAATAGATGTATTTTTACAAAAAACTGATAACTATGTGGAGAAAGATGACATTTTGATGAACATTGTTAGCGCAATAGTACAATCAGAATTTATTATAGTAAATATAGACGGTAGAAATCCCAATGTATATTATGAATTAGGAATTGCTCATGCAATCGGAAAACCAACTATTCTTTTGTCAAAAAGTGAATTTGATCTCAGAGAAATAAGTTTTGATGTTCGTCAAAAAAGGATAATATTGTATAGAGACTATAAAACTCTTGAAACAGAATTACTGTATCAAATAAACAGAATGAAAAACAAATGATTGATTTTAAAAAAGAATATTTAAAATTTTACATAATTTTTATTTCATTTTTGTTATACTATTTAAAGGATGTTGTTAAATGAGCGAAAAAAAGAAAATATTTATAAGTTTTTGTTTTTTGGATGATGAATTTGCAATTGCTTTAGCAGAATATCTAAAAGAAGTACTTGGTGAAAAAAATTTTTATCTTTATTGCGTTGCTTTTAATAATAATTATAACTCGGTAAAATACGGTGCAGATTTTTCGGAAGATTTTATAAAAAATGTAAAATGTTGTGACATATTCATACCATTACTATCCTTAAATTACAAGCGTTCACCTTCGGCCTTAATAGAATTAGGGGCGGCTTTAGCTTTGGATAAGGAAATCACTCCTCTTATTTTGCCAGGAAGTGATTACAAGGATTTTAATAGTATATATAATTTGAGAAACAGAGAGTTCTATGGTATAGATAACTCGGAAAAAATCAAAAAATTCCTTGAGCATATATCAAATATTATTTCTCCTCCACATTTGCAAGAATTTGCGATTGATAATTTTATTAGCAAAATAAATATAATAAAACAAAGCTATATCGCCAGCATTGCAGAGATTAGTAGTTTTGCATTAAAACTAAATAACGTTAGTGGACAAACAGAATATAACTCTATAATAAAAAATTTAAAAAATGATGGTTTGATTGAAAGTTCAGTTATGGTAGTACAAAATGGAGCTGTAAAATTCTGTAATATTCATTTGAAAAAGCCCTATAAGCTGCCTGACTTTAAAAAATATATAGAGTCAAAAAAAATATTAGATTATAAGATTGATTTAATAGACTAAAGATAATAAGGAGATATTATGGACAAACAATCATATAAAAAATACTCCAATCAGTATGATTCATATAAATCTGTTTTGGATCTTCCAACAATTATTAGCTCATTTTGTCAAGATGATTATCATGCGATGGAATATTGTACAGATATTGATTTTGTTACTTTAATTGTTCCATTTGGCAAAAATCAAACTGGGAAAAAATATGACTGTGTTTTTTTGAAAAATGATTTAGTTACATATTCTAGAATGTATTCTGAAATACAAGGAGAACGTGTAACAGAGAAATCAAATTTCTTGGATTCCGCAATAAATATCTCAAAATATCATTTAGCAAAAGAGGATTTATCTTTTGAGGAAGTTTATCCTATTGCTTTTATCGAAAATTCATTTAAATATAATAATGATGAACATCTACATAGAGGAATAATATTTGTAGGTAGGCTAACTGATAACCAGGATTTTTGCAATGGAGAATTAGCAATTAGAAATATTAACGAAAAATTTCTTTTTTCTAACCCACATAATAAAGTTATCTTTTCAATAGTGAAAGAACATATACAAGAATTTATGTTAGATATGGATTTAAGCGCCGAAAGAAAAGGTGCAGAAAAATATTTGAATATAGATGTTAAAAGAAAAAAACAAGAGTTTTTACAAAAAAATAATATTTCTGTAAACAATACATCAATTTTAAAAAATCGTATTATTAATGAAATTAAGTTAAAAAAACCAAAAAGGGTTATTGATATTGCATGTGGAGATGATACAATAATATATGATTTGTTAAAACTAGGAAATATAAAAGTTTATGCAAATGATATTGCGCTTTCATATATAACAAAATATCATTCCAAACAGCGACAGTATAATGATATTGTTTTTACTAATTTCAATGCTGTTGATGTTAGTTTCAAAGAATCCGCTTTTGATGTTTTATTATGTAAAAACTTGTTACACCATATAAAATTTGATATTATAGGTAATTTAATAGAACACTTAACCGAAATATCAAAACAAACATTGATTGTAGAAATATTACATTTTGATGAACAAAACGAAAATGGAAAAAAATTGCATAAAGACTTCTATGGAAAAATTCTCAATGAAACCAATAATAGAACTTATCTCCACTTAAATGAAATTGAGAAAATTTGTTATGATCATCAAATAAACATTGATGTTTGCGATACGGTGGAAACAGAAAATGGAGTTTATGCTTATCTTTGGATAAGCAAGAAGAATGCTTGAACCTCTATAATTATTTCTTAAAAGATTTTATAAACACTTTCTTACTGACATCAAATTTTTAAAGATTTTTTTACAACTAAAATTGTGTTATGTTTATTAAAATAACTTTGACCAATATAAACTATTTGCACAATCTAATATTTTTTTGCCTTTCCGATTTTCGGGAGGGCATTTTTATTGTCGGAAAGTATTTTGTGATGTCATATATGCCGTCAACTCACCGAGAATTCAGAACTGTTTTGAAATTGTGATGTCACTTTTGCCGTCAGCTACAGTTTGAAATTATTTACAAAACTCCTTGACAAACAAATGTTCTATATGGTATAGTAAGTTAAAATTTAAAATTGACAATTGAATAACGATGTGATTGATCGCGGATAAGAGTCCGCCTAAAGCCGGCGATATGCTAAGAGAAAATTGTCGCACTCCTCACCTTTGTTGATACTGTACGTGGCGAATGCTTCAGGTGATGTGGGATTATAAAACAGTATGCCTTTGAGATTATTTTAAATTTCAAAGCCGTTACATAAGACATCATTTGTAAAAGCGAGAGCAATGCTCCCGCCGATTGATGCTGTCTGTGTGACGGCTTTTTTGTTTTGTTCAAATATTAGAACTGTAAAAAATATAGAAATCAAACTGGAGAGTGTTTGATTTAACGTTGCTTAGTTTCAAAAATTTCTGTCGGATGAAACTTTCTTTTTACAGTTGTTCACCTATGAATAATCTTTCAAAAAAGCCGCCTTTAAAAATATTTTTTTAGAAAGGAGGTTTATGTTTTGAAAACAGGTTTGAAGGAATCTCAAAAGACAACGGAGATATTTTTTGATGAAGCAAGTTCGATTATTACGGTATCAACCTACAACACGGATTTGAAAAACCGTCTGTCAGCATATTCAGAAAAACATCCGGACTTGTGTAAGTTGGTTGACGATTCCGAAGACGGAAGACTGATGTTTGAGATTGAAAAAGGAAGATTTTGTTTCAGACTCACAGAGCCGTACAGCAAAAAACGACGTTCTGCCGCAAGTGAGTTTGCGAAGAAACAGAAACATAAGTTGCGAAACCGCAACAGCAAAAATTAAATGGCATCTGTCTTAGCGAGCAATGGATTTGTCCCGTCAAATCCGCTTGCCAAGACTTTTTGATGCGGTGTCATCAGTCTTAGCAAGCACTGAATTTGTAGCCACAAAAGTGCTTATTTCGACTATTAGTCTCAACAAGCACTGAATCTGTACGGACAAATTCGCTTGTCAGGGAGAATTCCCTTAAACCCTTAAAGAAAATTTTAAAACAAAGGAAGGATTATTTTTATGAAAATGTTTGAAACAAAAGTAACTATGGACAATGTAAAAATCAATTTGATTAAACCGATGACTAACTCTCCATTCACAGTCAAGGAGGATGAAGATATGCAGAAGCTTCGTGAGAGCATCAGTCAGTTCGGTTTGCTCAGCCCGATTGTCATAAGACAACTACCTGACACAAATGAATATGAGATTGTCTGCGGCAACCGACGTCTGCAAATTCTCAATGAGCTCGGTTACGAAACTGCACCCGTTCTCATCAACAACTTATCTGATGATGAAGCGTTGGTTGCGATGATTGACTCTAACCTTTGCCACCGTGAACATATTCTGCCGAGTGAAAAAGGTATCGCTTACAAATTGAAACTTGATGCAATGAAGCGACAAGGTTACCGAACTGATTTAGATGAGCCAACTTCTGCAACAGTGTTGCAGAAGTTAAAGGGTGAAACGTCAATTCAAAAGCTATCGGAACAAAGTGGTGACAGCAGAGAAACAATACGCCACTATATCCGTCTGACATATCTTGAAAAACCGTTGCTTGACCTCGTTGATGAAAACAGAATCGCTATGCGACCTGCGGTTGAACTTTCATATCTCAAACCCGAAGAACAACAGATGGTTTATGCGATGTATGACAGCGATGAGGTAACCCCATCATTCTCACAAGCACAGCGTATGCGTAAACTTTCGGAGGAAGGTGAACTGAATCAGGATAAGCTGTTTGAAATTTTGTCAGTACCGAAACCAAATCAAAAGCCGATGCTGAAATTGTCTGTTGAGCGATTGCGAAGTATCGCACCGAAAGTTAATGAAGCTGAACTTGAGAACTTTGTCATCAAGGCTTGCGATTATTATTACAGACATCTTATGAAAGTGAGGGACAAAGGATCAAGATGAGAAACTTTTGGAGAGAATTAAAATTACGATTTATTGAAACAATCAGCAACACTCGTGCTGAATTAAAACTCAACAAGGATGATGATACAAATGAATATGTCATCAACGGTGTCCGTTATATTGTTTCAACCCGTTTCAGCAAAACAGAAAACAAAACTATGGTAGAAAAATTATCAGAATTTATCGGTAGCGATTTCGCACAATTGACAACCACCGAAGATGAAAATACAATACAAGCGGAATATGTATGTTCGACTGCCGGAAAGGAGGACTAATGCAGTCAAACAATGTAGGAATTACTGCTCTCTATTGTCGTCTCTCCCGAGATGACGGCAACAAAGAAAATGAGAGCAACTCAATCGAGAATCAAAAAATTATGTTATCAAGATATGCTCAAGAGAAAGGTTTTGAAAATACCAAGTTCTATGTCGATGACGGTTTTACGGGTACAAACTTCAACCGACCCGATTTCAAACGAATGATGGAAGATGTTGAAGCAGGATATATCTCAACCATTATCGTTAAGGATATGTCACGATTCGGAAGAAACTATGTTGAGGTTGGTCTTTATACCGAGTCATACTTCCCCGAAAACAACATACGCTTTATTGCTATTACAGACTTGGTTGACAGTGCTGACGGTGAAAATGAAATAATCCCGTTCAAGAATGTTATGAACGAGATGTATGCAAGGGATATTTCAAAGAAGGTTCGCTCAGCAAAAAGAATCAGAGGCAATATGGGTGAGCCGTTATCTCAACCGCCTTACGGGTATATGAAAAGTCCCGAAAATCCTAAAAGGTGGATAATAGAACCGGGTGCCGCAGCAGTTGTCAAAGAAATCTTCAGGCTTTATCTTGAGGGTTACGGTCAGGACAAGATTGCAAGAACCTTGCAGGATAGAGAAATCAAGAACTGTACCGCATATTGGAAAGACAGAGGAATCGGCAGAGGAGGTAAAAAGGTACAGCCCAATCCGTACAAATGGAAAAGTTCAACTATCGGTCAGATTCTTTCTCGGCAGGAATACTGCGGAGATGTAATCAATTTCAAAACATACTCAAAATCTTTCAAGAACAAAACAAGACATTTGAATCCAGAAGAGAACTGGAAGATTTTCAAAGATGTTCATGAGCCTATAATTGACCGTGAAACTTTTGAAAGAGTACAGCAGCTTGTGAAGAAATGCAAACGAAGAGCCCCAAAACCTGAGAACGGTGACAAGAACATATTTTGTGATTTCCTGCGGTGTGCCGATTGCGGTAAAAAGCTGTGGTTTCATGTGAACACTCGAAACAAAGACATTCATTATTTCAGTTGTTCCAACTATTACAAGGATTACAGAGGCAGCTGCAAAAGCAGACATTATGTCAGAGCAGATGCGATTGAACAAATTGTAATCCTTGAACTTAAAAAGATTGTATCGTATCTGAAATATGATGAAGAAGCCTTCGCGGAAATACTGTCACAGAAAACCAATAAGGATATGCTTACGGAACAAAAGTATCTGAACACCGAACTACAAAGATGTATGTCAAGACAGGAAAAGGTAGCAAGTCTGTATGAGAAGCTCTATGAGGATAACGCAAGCGGCAAGGTAACAGACGAATGGTTTATGCACATGTCACGCAAATATGAGGTTGAGAGAGCAGAACTGAAAGTCAGAATTTCCAAACTCCGTGATGATATTGTTCTTCTGAAAAGCAAAGAGCAGGACAAAGAAACCTTTGTTTCGGCAATACGAAAATTCATGCAGATGGAAATGATAACTGCACCTTTACTTCACGAACTCATAGACCATATTGATGTTTATGAAACAGAGGGAACGGGCAAAAACAAAACTCAGAGAATAGTTATCTACTACCGATTTGTTGGTTATATTGAACTTCCCATACAGGAGGAAGAACTGTTCAGCAACGATACCCGTCAGGGAGTAGCGGTTACGTATATACCAAAAGCATTACCTGAAAGCATAACAGCATAAAACATAAAAAGGTCGCAGAACTTAAAAAGTCTGCGACCAATAAAAATATGATTTTAGCAAAGAAAAAGAGTGTTCACGACTTGAATCCGTTATGAACACTCGAAATGGCTGGGACGGCTGGATTTGAACCAGCGAATGACAGAGTCAAAGTCTGTTGTCTTACCGCTTGACGACGCCCCAATATATAATTGTTTCAGTTATTAAAATACGCAAAGCAATTAAGCTTTGCGTAGTGTTTTTAAATGGGGTGGTTGATGGGAGTCGAACCCACGACCTCCAGGGCCACAACCTGGCACTCTAACCAACTGAGCTACAACCACCATATGTATGGCTGCGATTTCTCGCAGCCTTTGGCGCGCTTGAAGGGACTCGAACCCCTGACCCACTGCTTAGAAGGCAGTTGCTCTATCCGGCTGAGCTACAAGCGCATAAAATGGAGCGGGTGATGGGAATCGAACCCACACAACCAGCTTGGAAGGCTGGGATTCTACCATTGAACTACACCCGCATATTTTCGGACAGCGATTATTTTAGCATAAGTATTATAAATTGTCAATACCAAACTTTTAATTTTTTAACATTAATTTTCAACAATTTTCGCAGTTTTTTACGTAGGGAATGACTATCGGTCATTCCTCGGAACGCTGAGAACAGCGTTCCCTGCAATAAGAGAGCATTCCCCTGTTTTTAATTGTCTATCAAGCATTTAACGGTTTTCGTAATTTGTATTACCCCAAATTTTTCGTTTCACAATAAAATACATTCCGTATCCGACAGCCGAGCCAATCATATTCAGAATCAAATCGTCAATATCACAGCTTCCGAGAAGCGTGAAAAGCTGAATGAGTTCAACAGCCGTTATGCATATCGCCGAAAAAAGCATACAATATCCGAATCTGCTGAACTTCGGAAAAATACACGGAACGAAAAATCCTAACGGAATGAACATAACAACATTGCCCGCCAGATTAATGACGGAAAAGCGAAACATATACCCGTCATCCGTTCTGCTGACTGCATTTATAAAATTGCGGATAGTATGAAACGGCATAAGATTTATGCTTGATTCAAGCATCTCACGGTATGTTCCGAAAGGCTCTCTGCCAATCCGCTGGCCGAACAGCAGCCACAGCATAAGTATGCCATACAGCACGAAACATACTTTTATTATCTGTTTTACCCTCAGACTCATTGCATTACTCCGGAATCATTGTTTGTGTTTTTATTTTAACATTATGTATATTCTCTGTCAATAAATGTTGCTTTGACAAGGTACGGTAGGGAATGGTGTCCTCACCATTCCTCGGAACGCTGAGGACAGCGTTCCCTACAAAAAGAGGTCAACCGTTTTGCCGATTGACCCCGTTGATTTAATTAAGTTTCATCAAGATGAAGAACCGTCCCCTGTCTTTTTGTTAATCAGATTTTTCAGTTCCGGCGGAAGTTCTGCTACACATTTATCATTTTGCAGTTTATGAGCTAAATTGCAAAACATTTCTTCGTGACGGCTGAATTTATTGGTTATCTCAAATATATCACCGTTTTTTAATTTTAAATCTATTCTGCTTATTCCGATCAGCGGAAGTGTCTTGACATATATCTCAGCAATATTTTCATACTTTACATCATAATTTCCAACAGTTCCTCCGTCCTGATAGCTGTGAAAATGAATATGATTTTCTTTAAGTTCAACAAACTTATTCAGCCAGGATTTTGAACCAAAAGCAATTATAACTCCCGCACCTATTATTTGTGTGATAATCAACTTATACTTAAAAGATGTATCGTCAGCCGTAAAATACCTTAACATAAATAAAGTCACAGCAGTACCCAAAGCCAAACCCAAAGCAACTTGAAACGCATAATACGGTCTACTGTATTTATATTTCACAGATTACCCTCCTTTTTAGTGAAATCAGTCATTTCCTCAAATCCTTAACATATTACAATCAAAATATATCACCGCCCTTACGGTTTGTCAACCAATCAACTCCACACTCCAAGCCCCACCCCTTGACAACCCATCCGTTTTATGCTATTCTCATTATGTGTATTATTTAAATAAACAAATTTGTTTATTTATGGAATAAATCGGTAATGAAAACGATTAAACTTCGTTGGTGCAATAGTTTTATACAATAAATGAATTGTGTTGTCTGATGAGGTTTTGATTGACCGCTGTCTGCGGATGCCGATTTTTTACGCAATAAATGAATTTGTTTTAAAAACTTAAATTATAAATAATCGGAAAGGAGGAGTTTTGATGTTTGCCCCGTCGCCGTTCGGCATTATGCTAAAACAAGCGCGCGAAGATGCCCGTCTGTCGCAGCTTGATTTAAGTATGGAACTCGGAAAAACCGCGCAATATATAAGCAACATTGAAAAAGGCAAAAATAACTCCCCTCCCGATGATGCCGATTTGCAGATACTGATTGCAAAGCTCGGTTTGTCTGCATCCGAAGCAGAGCGTTTCCGTTTTCTTGCGTATGCAGACCGTGGCATGCTGCCTCCCGAAATGTTCAATTATGTTTTCAATTCTCCGTCATTGATTGTGCTTATCCGCAACGCTGCTGAACGCGGAATTGATGATGAATTCTGGAACAAAACTCTCGAAAATATCAATCTGAAAGGAATATAGATATGGCTAAATATCCCGATTATGTTAAATATGCCGCCTCGGTTGTTCCGAGCGAAAGACAAATCAGATGGCAGGAAACGGAGTTTTATTCGTTTATACACTTCGGTATAAACACTTTCACAGATTCCGAATGGGGTAACGGCAACGAGGACCCCGAGCTTTTCAACCCCGAAAATCTTGACTGCCGCCAATGGGCAAAGCTTTGCAAGCTTTCAGGTATGAAAGGTCTGATTCTTACTGCAAAGCATCACGACGGTTTCTGCCTTTGGCCGAGCGCATACACTGACCACAGCGTTCGTTCAAGCCGATGGAAAGACGGCAAGGGCGATGTTGTTGCGGAATGTGCGGCAGCCTGCAAAGAATTCGGAATAAAATTCGGAGTTTATCTTTCACCCTGGGACAGACACGAAGAAACCTACGGCACAGGTGAAGCTTATAACAAATTCTTTAAAAATCAGCTTCGCGAGCTTCTCACCGGTTACGGCGAGCTTTTCTGCGTATGGTTTGACGGCGCTTGCGGAGAAGGCAAGAATGGCAGAAAACAGGAGTATGACTGGGAGGGTTATTATAAGCTCATCCGTGAACTTCAGCCCGATGCAACAATCAACATCAGCGGCCCCGATGTCCGTTGGTGCGGTAATGAGGCGGGCGTTTGCAGAAAGAGCGAATGGAGCGTTGTGCCCTATTGGCATTCTAACAGCGAATTAATTGCCGCACAAAGCCAGAAAGATGCAGGCAAACCTCCTAAAAAAATAAATCCCACCGCCCTTGACCTGGGCAGCAGGAAACAAATCAAAAAATGCAATAAGCTTATCTGGTACCCCGCAGAGGTTGACACCTCAATCCGCAAGGGCTGGTTCTATCACGCAAGTGAAGATTATTCGGTAAAACCGCTCTCAAAGCTTATGGAAATCTATTATAACTCGGTTGGTGCAAATGCTTGCTTCCTTCTGAATATCCCCCCCACACCCGAGGGAAAAATACACGAAAAGGATATTGAAACTCTGCTTTCAATGGGCGCACAGCTTGAAATAGATTTCAACGAAAACCTTGCAGAAGGTTCAATCATAACAGATAACCGTCACCTTGATGAAAAGCATACAGGTCAGATGGCGTTGAGCTATGACCCCGAAGAATACTGGCATTCGGGCGATGAACCCGAGGGTGCAGAACTTGTTCTTGACCTCGGCGATGAATACGACATAGATAAAATCGTTCTCGGCGAGCATATAAGAACGGGTCAGCAGATTGAAAAATTCAAGCTCTATGCAATGCTTGACGGCAAATGGAAAAAGCTTGCATCCGAAACAGTTATCGGATACAAGCGTATCTGCCGCTTTGACGAAATCAGAGTCCGTTATTTCAAGCTTGTTATTGAAAAAGCAAGATGCTTTGCAACAATTTCAAAGTTTGAAGCATATTAATTACTCCCAGGTTTTCCAGATTTCGGGGCAGTAACCGACGGTTGCCTGCTTTCCGTTTCGAACAATCGGAGTTTTGAAAAGCTCACCGTGTTCAAGAAGCTTCTCTTCAACAGCCTCTTTGCTTGCAAGATATTTTATGAAATGTTTTTCATAAGCCTTTGAATTCTCATTTATCAAAGTTTCCATTGAACCCACGGCAGCCTTGACGCTGTTATATTCGCCTTTGCTGAAATTCTTTTGTGCAAGGTCAATAAACTGAAATTTAATGTTTCTTTCTTTGAAATAGCGCTGGGCTTTCTTGGTGTCAAAGCACTTGTTTGTGCCGAAAATCTGAATATTCATATAATCCTCCGTTAAACAGGTATAATATTATGGTAATAAAAATTCCGCCACAAGTCAATAGAGCCATTGAAATTCTGCGGCAAAACGGGCATACTGCCCACGTTGTGGGCGGAGCGGTGCGCGATGCGATAATGGGCATTGAAGCAAACGATTGGGATATTGCAACAAGTGCTCTACCCGAAGAAACTGCGGCGGCATTCAAAGATTTCCGTGTTATCGAAACGGGCATAAAACACGGCACGGTAACGGTAATTATTGACTCTGCAAGTCTTGAAATAACCACATACCGCATAGAAAACGGATATTCCGATAACCGCCACCCCGACAGCGTTGAATTCACCGATTTGATTGAAGATGACCTTTCACGGCGCGATTTTACGGTTAATGCAATTGCATATTCACCGTTCAGCGGAATCACCGACCCCTACGGCGGCTGCGGTGATATTGAGAAGAAAATCATCCGTTGTGTAGGCGAGCCTGACAGACGTTTCGGAGAAGATGCCCTGCGTATTCTGAGAGCATTGCGTTTTTCATCGGTGCTCGGTTTTGAAATTGAAAACGAAACAGCAGAAAGCATACGCAAAAACTATCATCTTCTGGGCAACATCTCGGTTGAAAGAATTTTTGTTGAACTCTCAAAACTGCTTTGCGGAAAAGACGCAAAAAAAATACTGCTCGGATACAGCGAAGTGATTTTCTTTATTCTTCCCGAACTGGAACCGATGAAAGGCTGCGCACAAAATCACGAACGGCATATTTTCGATGTATGGGAACACACGGTTGAAGCGGTTTCTCACATAAAAAATGAACCTCATCTGCGCCTTGCAATGCTTTTTCACGACAGCGGCAAACCGCACGTTAAAACAACCGATGAGAACGGAACCGACCATTTTTATTCCCACGCAAAGAAAAGCCGTAAAATAGCTGAAAACGCTTTGACAAGGCTCAAAGTTTCAAATAAACTGCGTGACACGATTGGAAATCGTGTGGAATACCACGATTTTCTGCCCGATAAGATAAGCAAAAAAACCTATAAAAAATATATCGGTAAGCTCGGATTTGATACCGTAGCCGAGCTGTTCGAAATAAGAAAAGCCGATATTTCGGCGCAAAACCCCGAATACATTCAGGAAGGTCTTGACGCTAACGAAGCGGGATTAAAGATTCTGAACGAAATTCAAGCTGAAAATTCCTGCCTTAAAATCAGCGACCTTGCAATTAACGGAAAAGACCTTGAAAACGAAGGCGTTCCGCCCTCACCCGAAATGGGAAGAATACTTAATATCCTTTTCGATGAGGTGCTTGAAGATAAAACAGAAAACACAAAAAACGCCCTGCTTGCCAGAGCAAATGAATTAAAAAACAAGTAGCGAAAGGAGCCGCTATGGAAACAGTAAGAATAGAAAACGCACAAGAATTTGATGCATTTGTCCGCTCACATCCGAAAGGACATATGATGCAGTCCTCCGCCTGGGGAAAAGTTAAAAAAGAATGGGAATGGCGCGGATTTATCTGCCGTGACAATGACGGAAAAATCAAAGGTGTTTGTGCCGTTCTTCTTCGTCAGATTCCCATGACACCGTTCAAAATGATGTATGCACCCCGAGGCCCCGTATGCGACCTGGACGATAAGGAAACCGTAACCGCCCTGCTTACAGCCGCAAGAGAATACGGCATCAAAAACAAGGCATACACATTAAAAATCGACACTGATACTCTCGCTTCAAACAACGAATATATCGACCTTCTCAAATCTCTCGGTTTCGCCTTCAAGGAGCACGGTGCAGGTTTTGACACCATTCAGGCAAGATATATTTTCCGCCTCAATGTTGAAAACAAAACCGAAGAAGAGGTTATGGCAACTTTCCACCCCAAAACCCGCTATAATGCCCGCCTTGCTGCAAGAAAAGGCGTAACCGTTGAAATCAAAGGCATTGAGGCTTGCGAAGAATTTCACGACCTTATGCTTGTTACGGGCGAAAGAGATAATTTTGCAACCCGCGGCACAGAATATTTCGAAAGAATTATGGAAGCTTTCGGCGACGATGCAAGAATTTATCTTGCAAAATATGAAGGCAAAACCATTGCTGGTGCTCTCAATGTTATCTGCGGCGATAAAGAATGGTATGTTTACGGCGCAAGCTCCAATGAATACAGAAATGTTATGCCCAACTATCTTGTTCAATGGGAAATGATAAGATGGGCAATCGAAAGAGGCTGCAGCTGGTATGATTTCCGCGGCGGATACCCCGACGAAAGCAACCCTCTTCACGGCATATTCAAATTCAAAAAAGGCTTCTGCAACGATTACATGGAACTCATGGGCGAAGCTGATTTAATTATAGACAAATTTGGATATATGGCAGTTAACGCCGCGCAGAAACTTGCAAAATCAACAAGAGGTCTGCGTGCAAAACTCATAAACCGCAAATAAGATACTTTTTGAAACAGTAATCTCATATGTCTGAAATACAATATCTTACGCACATTCGAGCATTTTTCTCTTTGAGGTTATTTCAAAGATTTTTAACGATGCTGTGGCGGAAATATACCTTTCAAAACCATATTAATTACTGTTTCAAAAAGTATATTCCTCGGCGAAGAATTTTCTTTGCCGCTTCAAACCCTCCATATTGTCAAAAGGCTGTATCTTTCGATACAGCCTTTTGCCTTTTATCTGTTATTTAAAACTTTATCCAATGTTTTGCCGAGGATTTTTTCTTTGCACTCTTCGGAAATATCAAGTCTTTTTATTCTTTCAATATCGGCAATTATATGCTCGGGCTTTGAATACGGAAAATCAAGCCCGAAAATGCTTCTGTCTTCGCCCGTCTGATGAATAACAATTTCAAGCTCTTCATCGGTAAGATACCATTCATCGCCTTTACCCTTGCGGTTGCCCACACTTGTCCAGCCCGCAAAAACGCAATCCTCTTCTCTTCTGGAATTATTGCACATAACGGCAAGCGCTTCCTTGAAGAAATGATATCCGCCTATATGCTCCATGCTGAATTTAAGCTTCGGAAAATTCCAGGCTACCTCATCAAAAAGAATAACTCTGTTATCTCTCAATCTGTGCCAATGCATACCCGAATGGAAAGAGATGAAAAGTCCGAGTTCCTGCGCTTTATCATAAACCTCAAAAGCTTCGGGTCCGTCAATAACAAATTCCTGATAAGGCGGGTGAAGCTTTATGCCTTTCAAACCGAGCTGATAAATCTTTTCAACCTGCTCTTTAAGGTTCTTTTCTTCAAAATCTATTGTGCCGAAGCCATCGAGTCTGTCCTGATTTTTTATCTCTCTTGCGAGCCATTCGTTTGGGCTTTCAGTCATCCCCGCTTCCTTGAATCTGTCGGGAAACGGAGCAAATGCCACCGCTCTGTCAACACCGCATTCATCAAGAAAGCCGAGCAGTTTATCTATCGTTCCCGCCTCTTTTATTTCTTTGGGAAAAACGTGCGCGTGGTTGGCATAAATCATTTTTATCACCCTTAAATTATTGCCGGAGCCTGAATATTAATACCAGAGGAAACCGAGAAGGAAAATAAGAATAAATATCTGAACAATTGAATATGAAACGCTCACTCCGAAGCTGTCGGTAAAGCCCTCATAGCTTACGGTTACGGTGTGGCTTCCCGTTTTGCTGAAAGTTACGGGAGAAACTTCATAATTCTTTATTTCTTTCTGTGTGCCGTCGGAATATTTTGCAACAACAATCATTCCGCTTGTATCAACGCTGTCTTTATAGTTATAGCTGAGTTTTGCGGGAAGTCTTGTTATTTCAATTCCCGTAATTTTTTCGGCTGAAGCAAAATCAATCGCATTATCGTTTGCATATGTTTCTGCCGCAGAGCCCTTTGCTCCGATTATTGTGAGGCTGTTTATGTTGCCGAAAGCCTTTTTGCCTATGGATGTTACAGACGAAGGAATTTCAACCTCTTCAAGAGCCGTGCAATCAATGAACACCGCCATACCGATTGTTTTGAGCGATGCGGGAATACTTACCGAGGTAAGCTCTCTGCACTTTTCAAAAGCATTTCTTGAAATTTCCTGAGCACCGTTTTCAATAACAACACTTTCAAGACCCGACATATAGAAAGCATATTCGTATTTGGTGAGTGACGGGGGGATTTTTATTGACTTGAGTGCGGAGCAATGACCGAAAGCCTCTGCGCCGAGAGTTTTTATGCCTGCGGGAAGCACAACGCCGTCAAGATTTTCACAATACTGAAATGCATATGCTTCAACCGTTTCAAGGCCTGCGGGAAGCGAAACGGTTTTTATGTTGCCGTTATCCGCAAATGCGCCGTCCGCAATCTTTTTTGTTCCGTTTTTAACCGTAACATTTTCTGCTTTGTTGCCTATGGGATACTGAACAAGGGTTTCTCCCTTTGCATCGTAAATCACGCCGTCAATGCTCTTATAAGCGGTGTTTCCGCTTGCAACTTTATAATTTTCAACCGAGTTGCAACGGATAAACGCATTAACGCCTATCGAAGTTACCGATGCGGGAATTTCAAAATCCTTGAGTGCCGTGCAGGTTGCAAATGCGGTTTCGCCGATTTTGGTTACGGTTGAAGGAATTTCAATTTCTTCAAGTGCCTTGCAATCATAAAAAGTATTTTTGGGTATCTCTTTGAGTGCCGAAGGCAGGATTATTTCGCTGAGATTTGTGCTGTAAGCAAAAATATGTGTGCCGAAAGAGCAATTACTGCCCTCAAACACAATTTTTTTAAGACCCGTGCAGTTTGAAAACGCACCGTTTCCGATTTCCGTTACACTTGACGGAACAATAATTTCGGTTATTGTTTTAAATCCTTTAAAAGCATCAATCTCGATTTTTGTAACGGGATAGCCGTTGTATGTTGAAGCGATTTCAATTTTTCCGTTTGCAAGATTTGAGCAGGAATCAACAACCGCAAAATCGCATCCGTCCGGCACCCTGTAAGTTATATAATCCGAAGCCGCATAAGCGGAAAGCGATACTGCCGCAAACGAAAAAATCATCATTACCGAAAGCAGTATGCTTATGCCTTTCTTTAAATAATCCATAATGTTGTCCCCCTGTGAACAATTTTACAGTTTAAATTATAATACTTTTTCATTCAAAAATCAATAGCGGTATTTTTTTACCATTATTTCATTGACAAAAACCTGCTCCGATAATAAAATAAAATCAACTAATTCTTATTGGGAGAAACTGAATTATGATTGATAAAAACGGAAATTTTTATAAACCCGAAAGAGGCTCAACCGTTAACCCCGACCATATAATGCTCGCTTTCTGCGGCGATGCAAAAACAGAAATGGCGGTTGGCTGGAGAACCTGCACAGACATAACCGAAGGCTGGGTTCTTTACCGCGCCGAGGGCGAAACCGAATGGAAAAAATCGGTTGCCGCTTCCGCCGAAAAAGAAACAGACATCGATATAAGCCGCTATTTTTGGGCAAAAATGCAGGGTCTTGATGCGGGCACAAAATATTTTTACACCGTAGGAAACAGCGAGCATCGCAGCGAAGAATTTTCGTTTGAAACTGAAGCAGAGAATGTTGACGAATTCAGTTTCATTATTATTGCCGACCATCAGAAAGGTTTCCCGATGCATAAACCCGATTACAGCATGGTTGGCGAAATGCTTGAAACCGCACTTGAAAGACATCCCGAATGCAAATTCATTTTCACCGTTGGCGATAACTGCGATAACGGTCAGAACGAAGTTCAGTGGAACGGTATGTTTGAGGGGCTTAAAGGCATTATTGAAAGTATGCCTTATATGATGACAACGGGCAACCACGATAACCGCGGTTACATCACTTATTTCCCCGAACCCACCGGCAAATATTATCTTGAACACGCCGATTTCTTTGATTTTCAGTTCGGACCCATCTATCCCGAAAACGGCCCCGAAGGCTATACGGGCGAAAATTATTCGTTCGATTACGGCAACACACATTTTCTTGTACTCGGCATAAATGCTCCGCAGAATGTTGAAGATTGGGCATATAACGACCTTAAAAACAGCGATAAAACCTGGAAGCTCGGCGGATATCATTTTCCCATTTATCCCGTTATGCCCGAGGGTCAGAACAATGATGCATATCCCTGGCTGCGAAAGCCCATTGAAGACGGCAGACTCGATATTCTTTTTGCGGGTCACGAGCATTCCTTTGCAAGAACATATCCGATTAAGGGCGATGAAATGTTTGACAGGCCCTCGCAAGGCACAATCAACTATATCACCCCCAATGGCGGCGGGAATATTTATCATTCAAACAGCCGCAAGATATGGCACGATGCTTTCTATCCGCAGGAAGAGCGTATGGGCGGCTATACACTTGTTCATATCAAGGGTAATGTTCTCACCGCAACCTCATATATGAAAGACGGAAGAATAATAGATATTATGACAATCGATAAAGATAAAGACCTTATTCTTCCTCATTCTTTGGCACCCACTTATGACTGGACAAAAATGGCATTCAAGGGTCAGATGCTTGAGCTTTGCGCAAGAGAACTTTATGCGGAAAACAAAGACGGCAAATGGTTTGCGCCTTTCGGCGTTGTTATTCAGTTCATCGGCGGAAAAGTAATCAAAGAAACCCAAACACTTTATGTTGAAGCATACGGACACCACGCTCTTTTCACAGAGGGAAGCAATCTTGCAAAAACAGACCTCGGCACCGTTGAAATGAGCGCACCCGCATATTTCAATAACGGTCAGCTCTATATTCCCGTTGATGAAAGCGCAAAGATATTTGAAATGGAATGGTATCACGCAGAACGCAATAACTTTATAAACTGGAACACTCCAAGCGAAGATAAGCCGCAATATAAGCATCCCAAAAACTAAAGGAGGCAGAAAAATGCTTTATAAAAAGAATATATCTCCCGCCCTTTCCGATGAGCTTTTCAAGAAACCCACCTGCGAATACAGAGGCACTCCTTTCTGGGCATGGAACAGCGACCTGACAAGCGAAGAACTCAAAAGACAGATTGAGATTTTCAAAGAAATGGGTCTGGGCGGCTTTCATATGCACGTTCGCACAGGTATGTCAACAAAATACCTTTCAAAAGATTTCATGAACCTTGTAAGAGATTGCGTTGACAAAGCAAAAGACGAAGAAATGCTTGCCTGGCTTTATGATGAGGACAGATGGCCCTCAGGTGCGGCGGGCGGTCTTGTTACAAAAGACGAAGAATACAGAGCACGCTGCCTTCTTCTCACAACCGTGCCCTGCGATAATGAAGAAGTTGACGCAACGGTTATTGATTCCCGCGCAGAGGGCGGCAGAGACGGCAAAGGCTGGCTCATCACCTGCTATGACATTATCCTTGATGAAAACGGATACCTTAAGAGTTACAAAACAATAGGCGAAAACGATGATGCCGAGGGCACAAAATGGTATGCCTATGTTAAAATTCACGCACCCTCACCCTGGTATAACAATCAGACTTATCTCGACACCCTCAATCCCAAGGCGGTTGAGCGCTTTGTTGAGGTTACTCACGAAAAATATAAAGAAACCGCAGGCGATGAATTCGGTAAAACAGTTCCCGCAATTTTCACCGATGAACCGCAGTTCACCAGAAAGCAGATTCTTAACAATTCAACCGATACCGATGATATCGCAATGCCCTGGACAGACGATTTTGCAGAAACATATAAAGAGCAGTACGGCGAAGATATCATCGCTTCTCTTCCCGAAATTTTCTGGGAACTTCCCGAAGGAAAACTCTCAACCGTTCGCTATCATTATCACGACCACATCTCTGAGCGTTTCGCTCAGGCTTTTGCCGATGTTTGCGGAGAATGGTGCCGAAAGAACGGCCTTGCCCTTACGGGTCATATGATGGAAGAACCCACCCTCAGAAGCCAGACCGCCGCACTCGGCGAAGCAATGCGTTCATACAGAGGCTTTGATCTGCCCGGCATTGATATGCTCTGCGCAAGCTTTGAGTTTACAACCGCCAAGCAGGCTCAGTCTGCCGTTCATCAGTTTGGCAGAGAAGGTATGCTTTCAGAGCTTTACGGCGTTACGGGCTGGGACTATGATTTCAGAGGCTATAAGCTCCACGGTGATTGGCAGGCTTGCCTCGGCGTAACAATCAGAGTGCCCCACCTTTCCTGGTATGCAATGGGCGGCGAAGCAAAGAGAGATTACCCCGCTTCAATCCATTATCAGTCACCCTGGTATAAAGAGTTTTCATATCTCGAAGACCATTTTGCAAGAGTCAACACCGCAATGACAAGAGGCAAGCCCGTTGTTAAGGTAGGTGTTATTCATCCCGTTGAAAGCTACTGGCTTCATTGGGGCCCCAACGATAAAACCGCCCTTAAGCGAGAAAGCATGGACGAAAGATTTGAGGGTCTTACCGATATTCTTCTCAAGGGCAGCATAGATTTCAATTTCATCAGCGAATCTCTGTTCCCCACCCTTTGTGAAAACGCAACAGCACCCATTAAAGTTGGCGAAATGGAATATGACGCAATCATTGTTCCCGATTGCGAAACTCTTCGTTCAACAACACTTGAGCGCCTTGAAAAATTCCGTGAAGCGGGCGGCAAACTTCTCTTCATCGGAAGTGCTCCCTCACTCGAAAACGGCATCCCCTCCGAAAGAGGAAAGGCACTCTATGAAAAATCAAAGGTTATTCCCTTCAGCAGAGAAGATATTCTTTCCGCTCTTGAAGATAACAGAGAAATCACTCTGCGTCTTAAAAACGGCAGACTTTCGGATGAGTTCATTTATCAGTACCGCAAAGACGGCAACTGCCGCTGGCTCTTCATAAGCCGTTGCTGCGAGCCATACAACAAATTTGTTGTTAACAGCGATGCTTTAAGAATTACCGTTAAGGGCGAATTCACCCCGTTTGTTTACGATACCGAAAACGGTAATATTTATGAAATTCCTTGCAAATATATAAACGGAAATACCGTTATTGCAAAAACTCTTTATGAATATGACAGCCTTCTGCTCAAACTTGTTGAAGGCAAGCGAGAAGCAGAAATCAAAGAATGCAACATTGCTGAACCCGAAAATGCACTCACTCTTCCAAAATTCATTCCATATACCCTTTCGGAAAGAAATGTTCTTCTTCTTGATATGGCTGAATTTGCCGTTGACGGCGGCGAGTTTATGCCCGAGGAAGAAATTCTTCGCCTTGACAATGTTTGCCGTGAAATTATCGGCATAAAAGAAAGAGGCGGAAACGTTGCTCAGCCCTGGGTGCTCGAAGAAGAAATTATCAAACATAACATCACTCTTAAATTCACAATAAACAGTGAGATTGATTATTCAGGCGCAGAGCTTGCTCTTGAAGATGCCGAAAAGGCAGAAATCACCTTTAACGGCAAAAATGTTGCAAACACCGTTACGGGCTGGTATACCGATAAGGATATAAAAACCGTTGCTCTTCCTGAAATTGTCAAGGGCGAAAATATTCTTACCGTTACTCTGCCTCTGGGTGAAAGCACAAACACCGAATGGTGCTATATCCTCGGCAACTTCGGTGTGAACGTTATCGGCTCAAGCAAGGTTATCACCTCACTTCCCGAAAAGCTTTCATTCGGCTCAATTCTCAATCAGGGTCTTCCTTTCTACGGTGGAAACATAACATATCATATCGAAGCCGAAACAAAGAATTCTCTTCTCATTGAAGCAACTGCATATAAAGGAACTCTCATCGGCATTGATATTGACGGCGAAAGAAAGGGCAGAATTGTTTATCCTCCCTATGAGCTTCTTGTTGACGGACTTGAAGAAGGCAAGCACCGCATTGACATCACTCTCTTCGGCAACCGCTATAATGCTTTCGGTGCCGTTCATTTGAGAGATGATAATTATTCGTGGCACGGTCCGTCTGCGTGGCGTGAGTTTGGAAGCAAATGGAGCTATGAATATGTTCTCCGTGATATAGGAATCCTCAAAAGCCCCATCATCAAAGTTTAATACACAGAGCACACAACTTCGGTTGTGTGCTTTTTTTGTTTTTATTCTACATAATTTTAAAATAATCTCTTTATTTTATAGTGACATTTCTGTTTTTCTGTGTTATACTAATACAGTTAATAAGCCTTCGGAGGCGTTTTTATGTTTGAACAGATAATAAATGTTGACAGAATGGAGCAGGCAGTCAGCCTGTTCGGCAGTTTTGATGAAAATATAAAGCTCATTGAAAAAGAATTTTCAGTAGCTGTTATCAGCAGAGGCTCGGAGCTTAAAGTAACGGGCGAGGCTGAAAATGTTCAGAAAGGCGTGCGTGCAATCAACGGTCTTTTAACACTCATCAACAGAGGTGAAAGCCTGAGTGACCAGAACGTTCGCTATGTTCTTTCTCTCGTTAACGAGGGTAACGAGGATAAGCTCGAGCATATGGCGGCAGACTGCGTTTGCATAACATCAAAAGGCAAACCCGTAAAGCCCAAAACCCTCGGTCAGAAAAAATATATTGAAACAATCAGAAAAAACACTATAACACTCGGTGTAGGCCCTGCGGGTACGGGCAAAACCTACCTTGCCGTTGCAATGGCTGTTACCGCATTCAGAGCAAAAGAAATAAACAGAATTATCCTCACAAGACCCGCGGTTGAAGCAGGCGAAAAGCTCGGTTTCCTGCCAGGTGACCTTCAGCAGAAAGTTGACCCTTATCTGCGTCCGCTTTATGATGCTCTTTTTGATATGCTCGGAGCCGAAAATTTTCAGAAGCATCAGGAAAGAGGCGATATTGAGGTTGCTCCCCTTGCTTATATGCGAGGCAGAACTCTTGATGACAGCTTCATCATTCTTGACGAAGCGCAGAACACAACGGGCGAACAGATGAAAATGTTCCTTACCCGTCTGGGTTTCAATTCAAAAATGGTTGTAACGGGTGACGTTACGCAGATTGACTTGCCCGACGGCAAAAAATCAGGTCTTAAAGAAGCAATGCGAATTCTTAAAAATATAGAAGATATCGGCATAGTCAGATTCACAGAAAAAGACGTTGTTCGCCACAGACTCGTACAGGATATTATCAAAGCATATGAAAAAAATGATGAGGAGCGAAACAGAAAATGGCAGGAAAAGTAAATGTTGTTATTTCCAAAAACGAAGTTAAAATTCCTACAGGCACAAGCATGCTTGTGCGCCGTTGCTGCAAAGCCGTGCTTGAAATGGAGGAATTCAACGAAGCTGCCGAAATAAGCGTTACCTTTGTTGATGACGAAGAAATAAGAAAGCTCAACAAAGAATTCCGCAATATCGACAGGTCAACAGATGTTCTTTCATTCCCTCTGGGTGAAAACGGGGTTTATGATGTTAACAACAGCACCGGCGCAAAGGTGCTCGGCGATATTGTTATTTCCGTGCCTCACGCCATTGACCAGGCAGACCGCTACGGTCACTCTCTTCAGCGTGAAATCGGATTTCTTACCGTTCATTCAATGCTTCATCTTCTCGGATATGACCACGTTAACGGCGGAATGGAAAGCGTTCGGATGAGAGAAAAAGAAGAAACCGTGCTCACAAAGCTCGGTCTTAAAAGAAATTCAAGCTATTATATGGACGATGAGGTTTTATGAAAAATCTGCTTAAAAGCTTCGTTTACGCAATAAAAGGAATTACATACTGCATAGCAAACGAGCGCAATATGAGAATACATCTGTGTTTCACGGTTTATATGTTCGGCTTTCTTTCATTTTTTGATTTCTTTGAAGTGAGCAAAACCCAATTTGCAATTCTCGTTGCGGTTTGCGGTGTGGTTATGTCGCTCGAAGCGGTTAACACCGCAGTTGAAAAAGCCGTTGACCTCGGAACAACGCAACAAAATCCGCTCGCAAAGGCATCAAAGGATGCGGCGGCGGGTGCGGTGCTGATAAGCGCAATTGCTTCGGTAATTGTCGGTATTTCGATTCTTTATCAGCCCGAAGCTTTTTCCTCGCTGTTTAATTATTACAAACAAAACCCCGCCGTTTTTGCGGCGTTAATAATAAGCCTTGCGGCAAGCTTCACCTTTGTTTTTGCAGGGCCGAAGAAAATTATCGGATTATTCAAAAAGGAGAAATAAATGAGTAAGACCGCATTTATTGCAATAGTAGGCTGCCCTAACGTGGGTAAATCCTCACTTCTTAACCGTATGCTCGGTCAGAAGGTTGCAATCGTTACACAAAAGCCCCAGACCACACGCACTAAAATAATGGGTGTTCTCACCAAGGGCGAAACCCAGCTTGTTTTCACCGATACTCCGGGTTATCACAGACCCAAAACAAAGCTGGGCGAAAAAATGATAAAAGCTGTCGGTGACGGAATTAACGGCATTGATGCCGCACTTTTTGTTACCGAGCCCGAGGGCGATATAAGAGAAACAGAACTTGAACTTCTCAAACGCCTTAAATCAGAAAAGGCTCCCGTTGTGCTGGCAATAAACAAAATCGATACCGTTAAGCAGAAAGAACTGCTTATGGAAAAAATCCTTAAATTCACATCCGAGTTTGATTTTGAGGCAGTTGTTCCCGTAAGTGCTCTTAAAGAAGAAAACATTGACCTTCTTCTCGGAGAGCTCGAAAAGCTTGCATATGAATCCGTTCACTTTTTCCCCGATGATACCCTCACAGACCAGCCCGAAAGAGTGCTTGCAGGCGAAATAATCCGTGAAAAAATGCTTCTTCTTCTTGATAAAGAAGTGCCTCACGGCGTTGCGGTAAGCATTGAAAAAATGCGTGAAAGACCCACGGGCGGAATAATGGATGTTGAGGCAACCATATACTGTGAAAGAGAAAGCCACAAAGGCATTATCATCGGCAAAAAGGGCGATATGCTCAAAAAAATTTCTACACGCGCAAGAACGGATATGGAAAACTTTTTCCAGTGCAAAATCAACCTTCAGTGCTGGGTAAAGGTTAAAGAAGGCTGGCGCAACAGAGAGGGTCTTATCCATAACTTCGGATTAGATTAATTTACCTTTTTTCTCCGTTTATAACCTCCCGATTTCGGGTTAAGTTATAAATGAGAGGATGATGTTTGATGTTTACAGATAAAGAAGCTGCGTGGCAGAAGTTTTCAAAAACAGGCTCTGTGGCCGATTACCTTGAATTTAAAAACTGTGCAGGCAGCGGCTCTTCGGAGGCAGAAGGCAATGAGAATGAATACCGACGCTCTGGTCCTCAGAGTGGCAGACACGGGCGAAAGTGACCGCCTCGTTACTCTGCTGACATCAGAATACGGTGTGCTTCGTGCGTTTGCCAACAGAGCAAAAAAGTTAGGCAGCAAAATCCACGGTGCAACCCAGTCCCTTTGCTATGCGGATTTTTCCATATATAAAAGCAGGGACAGCTACATAATAGATGACGCTGTGAGCAAGGAAGTTTTTTTCGGATTGCGAAGCGATATTGAAAGACTTTCCCTTGCGCAGTATTTTTGTGCTCTGGCAGCAGAGCTTGTTCCTGAAATGGAACCCGCGGGAGATTTTTTGAGAGTTATCCTTAACTCTCTTCATTTCCTTGAAACACAAAGAAGGACTCCCGATTTTCTTAAAGCCGTAACGGAGCTTAAATTTATGGCTCTTTCCGGTTTTATGCCCGATTTAACGGTTTGCCCGCATTGTGGGTGCGAACCCTCGGGCGAAATATATTTCAACATTCAGGAAGGTTGCGTTTTCTGCAAAAACAGCGGCAAGGGTGGAGAAAAAATAAACTCCACCGTGCTCACTGCAATGCGTCACGTTTGCGCAAATCCCGTTGAAAGAATTTATTCCTTTTCTCTTCCTTCCGCCGACGAAAAAAGATTTGCCGCCGTAACAGAAAGATTTCTTCTTGCTCAGACAGGCAAACGATTCAAGGCATTGGATTTTTATAAATCTTTAATATAAAACGAAAGGAACAAAAACAATGAACTTTTTACACAAACTGTTCGGAACAACTCCGGGCAAAGGCGTTCAGCCCAAAGAGGCTATCGCTTACAGCGTTGCCGGCTTCGGTCAGAACTTCATCTGCACCATCATCGGCTCCTACATAACCGTATTTATGACTGACGCACTTCTTTTCGGTGCAGACGGCGTTATGGTTGGCGGCGTAAGCGGTGCTGTTGCAGTTGCAATTCTTATGCTTGCCGCAAGAGTTTTCGATGCTTTCAACGATCCCATCATGGGCAGCGTTGTTGACAAAACCCGCACAAAGTGGGGCAAATGCCGCCCTTATCTTAAATGGATGGCAATTCCCATCGGCATTATGACCGTTCTCTGCTTCCTTCCCGTTTTCAGCGCAGAAGCAGTTTACAACGGCACTCAGACAACCATCGCATTCACTACAATTGCGGTTATCTATGTTATCTGGAGTGTTGTTTACACAATCGCAGACGTTCCCTACTGGGGTCTTTCAACCTGCCTTACCAACAACACAGTAACAAGAGGTAATATTCTTACCGTTGCCCGTATGTTCTGCACAGTCGGCGCAGGTATCGTTACCGTTTTCCTTCCCATGATTACAGGCGCACTCACAGCTAAATTCAAGTATGCTGACACAGTGGCAGACAGAGCTCTCATCGCTCAGAACAAAGCTGAAGCCATTGCAAATATGGTTGCAAACCAGGGCATTGATGCTGATGCCGCAATTTCAACCTTTATCGGCACCGTTAAAGACGGCATGGAAATTGCAAACGCAGAAACACTCAAATGGACTTATTTCATCGCTGCAATAGTTCTTGTTGTTGCTGCAATTCCCATGTTCTTCTATGGCTTTAAGAACACCAAAGAACGCTTTACATCAGATGAAAATCCCCCCTCATTCGGCCACAACCTCAAGCTCCTCTTCAAGAACAAAGAACTTCTTCTTATCGTTCTTTCAGGCGTTCTCGGCGGTGCAAGAATGGTTTATTCTTACACAGGCGGTCTTTACTTTGCAAAATACATTCTTCAGAATGAAGGACTTTACGGCATTATCACCCTCCTCGTTGTTCCCGGCGGTCTTGTTGCATCAATCCTCGTTCCCTGGATGTCAAAGAAATTCACAAAGAAATGGTCATATATTGCAGTTCACATCTTCGGCGGCATAGTAATGGCTGTTATGTATTTTGTTGGCTACGATGCTCCCTGGAAGCTCATTATCGGTGCTATCGGTCTTGTTCTTCTCGGCATTCCTCAGGGTGTTAACAACATCATCACCTATGCTATGATTGGTGACACTGTTGACTATCTTGAATGGAAAACAGGCGAACGCGGTGAAGGTATCTGCTTTGCTATGCAGACTCTTATCAACAAGATTGGTATGGCTGTAGGTGCATTCATTGGTGTTATGGCTCTTAGCATTGCAGCTATTGATACTAAGACTTATATCGTCGGTGATGCTGATGCTCTTTGGAAAGTGCTTATCATTTCCGGTGCTGTAAGTATGTTCGCTTGTGCTGTTCCCATGTTCTTCTATACAATTACTGAAAAACGTCAGAAAGAAATGGTTGCAGAAATCGAAGCACGTAAAAAATAATATTGAAAGCCG
>JAZOVH010000037.1:0-15729 GCA_045658585.1 Acutalibacteraceae bacterium
CTTTCTCGTTTGTCAATACTTTTTTAAAAAATTTTTTTATTTTAATTTCGGCTGTTTCAAAATGATTGACTTTAAACAATATTCATTTTAATATATATACATTAATATATATTCGGAGAAATATTATGATTAAAATTTTAAGCTTTATTATGGGATTATTAACTGCCCTATCATTATCCGCCGAAGGCATCAAATATGCTTTCAGACCTACTCTTGAAATTGACGCTTCGGTCAGTGAAGGAGAATTTTCAAGCAGAGCATCCGGATTCCTTTACGGTCTTGCCGAAAGCGGAGTGCCTGATCCTGCAATTGTTGAAAGCATTGATATTTCAAGTGTTTCTCAAAAAGTTATTGACGGCTTGCAACACCCCGTTGGTGATATAGATAATGTTGCCGTTAATCTTAAAAACTGCGACTATACCGTTGTTTATCTGCAGGATTGCTTCGACACATGGTATTACTGCCATCAGGAAATTTCAGATATGAGAGCAAACGGCACTTACAATTGCGAGCTTTTTGTTGAAGAAAGATTCCTGCCCAAGGTTAAGGATATGGTAACAAAGCTTTCCGAAAAAGATTATTCAGACAAGCTTGTTTACTGCCCGTATAACGAATGCGATAATACTGTGTGGTTCGGTACCGCCTACGATAACGGCGCTTGGTATGCATTTGATGACGCAGCAAAACTCGATTTTTATAAAGCTTGGGAAAAGACATACAAACTTATAAAAGCTATTGATCCCGATGCACTAATCGGCGGACCGGGTTACTGCGATTACGACGCATATGAAATTGAACATTTCCTTAAATATTGCAAAGAAAACAGCTGTTTGCCCGACATAATGATTTACCATGAACTTGGAGTTTCCTCATCTCTTGCATGGCAGGATCATGTTGATGAATATAAGGAAATTGAAAAATCTCTTAATATTTCTGAATTACCGATTATTATTACAGAATACGGAACTATGGAAGAATGCGGAAACCCTGCCGACATGCTTCATTACATAGTAAAAATTGAACAATCAGGTATATACGGCAACATTGCTTTCTGGCGACTTGCGAACAATCTATGTGACACTGCCGCAGATAACAACAGCCCCAATTCCAACTGGTGGCTTTTCCGTTGGTATGCTGATATGGAAGGCAATTTGCTTAAATCAAAAATCATAGATATTCTCCACTCCGATTTTGCAAATCTTATAAAATATAACCGTAAGAGTTTTCGCTATTCGCAATTTACAGGCATAAGCTCAATGACCGAAAATAAGGATAAAATTGAAATTCTTTGCGGAGGATGCGATTATTCAAGCGATATTGTTATTAAAAATATCGGCAAAACAATGATAGGAAAAAAAGCCGATATAAAAATCGAATGTGTTTATTATGAAGGATTAAGCGGAATCGTAAACGAACCGATAACGGTTAAAGAATATACGCAAAAAATTTCTTCTGATAAACTGAAAATTGAACTTCAAAACCCCGACCCCACCGCAGTTTATCACATTACAATTACGCCAAACAACGGAACGGATAAAGCTTATTTTCAGAACATATCTCTGCCTGTAAGATATGAATTTGAGCAAGGCAACCTAAGCGGAACGGCTTACACCTATGACAGTGCCTATGCAACAACGGGGCTTACAAGCGGAATGGTTGGCGGTCTTGAGCATGATGGTGACGGAGTTACCGTTTCTTTTGATGCACCTGAAAGCGGCGAATATGAGCTTGATATTATTTTTGGCAATTCCAATGACGGAACCTCTCCCGATGAAAGAAAAGACTCACTTGCTCTTTTAACACTTGACGGCAAAACCGAAACTGTAAGCTTTCCGAACACCATAAAGAGCGAATACACCGATAAATACATTAAAAAAGTTTTTCTTGAAAAAGGAACCCACACTCTGACTCTTGCCCATAAGCAAGGCACCTTTGTTGTTGACAGTCTGCTGGTTAAGCTGTTTAAAGATAAAGATGAAATCTATGTTCTTCCCGATACAGACCGAACAACCGCAGAAAACAAATCTTTTCTTGCCGTTGCACCCTATGACGGATACTATAATATAAATATCGGAATCAACGCAGAATTCATGCTTGACGGTGCATACGGAACAATCAATAATGAAGCCTGCGTTTATCTTCGAAGAGGTCTTAATTATATTGATATAAAAACAAGTGAAGATGTTAAAATTGTAATAAGCAAAACCGATGCAAAGGGTTACACTGTTAAGATTGAAGCTGCCGATATGATTCTTTCAGACGGTGCCGTTACGGTAAACGAAAGTTATATTGATTCAATTTCAAGCAGCGGCGGTAAGGCTGAATTTACTGTTGATGCACCTGAATCGGGAAGCTACAGAATAACAATTCTTTATTCAAACAACGATGAAGGCGGTGTTCATTCATACAATGTGGACCTTATCGAAAGATATATAACGGTAAACTGCAACAATGAAACACAAAATATCTGGTGCAGAAACACATACAGTTGGGATACCTTCAAAACCGTTACTCTTGATGTCACTCTTGAAAAAGGCGAAAACGAAATAGTATTTTCAAATGACGGCAGCGAAAACTTTAACGGCAGAGAAACCTTTGCACCGCACATATCAACGATTACTGTTAATAAAACAGTTGCAGATTAAGAAAAAAGCGTAATTTCAGCAAAAGCTGAAATTACGCTTGATTTTTATGGCTGAACAGGTACGGGATGATTCTCGCTCACGTGTTCAATAGTTATAAAATTATTTCTTGCCGCATATGCCCACTTCATGCCGAAGAGCTTGCAGGATGCATCAACGGGCATATAAAGCTGACCTTCATTGCCTCTGTAAACCTCGTTTCCGAGATTCATTTCACCTTTTTCGGTTTGGGCAATGTTGCTGTTTTCGGTAAAGGTTACGGTATGACCGTAAAGTGAAAGTGTAACTTTACCTTCTTCACGCTTTTCTTCACCGCCGATAAAGCGGATAAGAGTTGCAAAAGGCAGATACCAGACACCGTCTTTCATTTCAGGCGGAGTTGATGCGGCACAAAGTCCGAGGTCAACACCCTTATAGAACATTCTTGTTCTGCCGGGTCCGAAAACCGGAGCAACTCGATAGGGTCTGATTTCATCTTTTTCTTTATCAATGATACACTCATCAACAATTCTGCCGTCATCAAGACATGATATGAAAGTTATTTTATCGCCGTCAACTTCAACCAGTGCATACATACAGTTCTTTTCTTCCTGCGGATAAAACGAAGCATGCCAAACCTTATCGGTTGTTTTGGTGCCGGGCGGGTTTCTGTGTCCGTTACCGAGTTCATAATGAACCGTACCTTGTGAGGGTCTGTCAAAAATCTCTTCATTTCTGATAGGAAAACTTCTTGAAAAATTATGCTCGTGACCTGAGAAAAGAACATCAAGCTTTTCCATACATTCGCGCATCATAGGATATGCATCGTCGTTTGCAAGGTTGGGACCGCTGTAATAAATCGGGAAATGATAAGCTCCGAGTTTCCAGGTTTTATTGCTGCTTTCAATATCCTTGACCGCCCACTCATTAACAAGTTCAGGCTCATTTACACCGAAAACAACAAAATGAACATTACCGTAATCAAAAGAATAATTTTCGGTCTGCCAACCCTCGGGTCCGTTTTGCGGATAAGAATATTTAAGCTGATTATTAAAGAATTCGGCGGGCTCTGCATAATATCTGCCTACTTCTTCAGGGAAATACTGCTCAAATCCTCTGTTATCGTGGTTTCCGCAACACATCATATAAGGCAGGTGCTCCATTATCCCCTGCATCCCCTCATACATTGCGTTCCATTGAATTTCGTGCTGACCGCAGTTGGTGTTATCGCCCGCAGTAAGAATAAATTTAACATCGGGGTGCTTTTCAAGAACAGATTTAAGAAATACATTAAGCTCCGAATAATCGGGATTATAATGGTCGGTATCTTTCTGATGGTCGGAAATAGCAATAAATTTGAATTTGGTAAGATTTTCTTCTTCAGTATCAAACCAATATTCTTCACTGCGGTTTTTATTATCGCCGCAGGTGTAATAATATCTTGTGCCGGGTTTAAGATTTTCTGCCGTTGCAAAGAAAAGGTTGCTGATGCTTACATCACTTTTAAACGCTGTTACAACAGCTTCGGCTTTCAGCACTTCCCCGCCCTTTTCATAATATTCGATATATCCGTTTTCAACATCTGTGCTTGCACGCCATCTTACCGTCATTGATGTTCTGGCATCACCCGATATACCAAGCATAACCTGATCGGGCTTTTCTGTTGCGAGCCTTAAATTAGGTTGTTTTTCCATTATATTCACCTTATTTTACAGTTATTTTAAAAAGTCTTGCACCGTGACTGTTGACCTTTGCGGAAAATTCACCGTCTGTTACCGCAAATTCTTCGTGTGCCCACATATCCCGAACGCTGTAGTTAATACCGCCGATTGAAATATCTGAAATATCAAAGAAAATTTCTCTTTCTTCATCATCGGTATTGAAAAGAGCAACATATTTGCACTTATCGCCCTTTGAAGTCCATATAATTTCGCCTTTGCCGTCGGTTTCTTCTCTCTTGAACTGTCTTGCTCCCTCTGAATTTTTGAGCATATCGATAAGTTCTCTGTTCTGAAGCAGAGAAAGGGTAAATTCATCATTTTCACGCATTTCCGCACCAATCATAAGCGGTGAACGGAAGATGCCCCAAAGGGTCATCATTGTTATCTGCTCATCCTTGGTAAAGCGGGTATATCTGTTTCTGTATTCGGGAAGCTCTTCTGTTTTTTGTATTCTTCCTATGGGAAGCATATCGCAATCGGGCCATGCACCGGGCTGAACATATTCCTGCCATGCATAGCAACGCTCAAACATAGCATGAAGTTTATCCCAGCTGTCCCAGAAATCGCCCGTCATTCGCCACATATTGGCGTTTGCGGCAAGATGCTCATGCTCCCAAACGGGTGCGGGACCGGGAGAAAGACTTAAAACCATATCTCTGCCGCAGTTATCAATAGCCTTGCGAAGCATTTCAATTTCTTCTTTTGCGGAATAAGGGTTGTCGGGCCATATCTCGGTGTTGGCAATATCATCACATTTTATGTAGTCAACTCCCCATTCGGCATAAAGTTCAAAAATGGAGTTGTAGTATTCCTGCGCACCCTTTTTGTGAGTTTCAAGACCGTACATATCGGGATTCCACAAGCAAATCGAAGTGGGCTTTGCAATATCTCTTGCAGTAAGCCCTTCACACTTGATTTTGGTATTCATGTGTGCCGCCTGTCTGGGAATGCCTCTCATAATATGTATGCCGAATTTAAGCCCGAGCGAATGAACATAATCGGCAATAGGCTTGAAGCCCTTTCCGCCGGCTGAAGAAGGAAATCTTTCAACCGCAGGAATAAGACGCGAATATTCATCCATACACAGAGGTGCGAAATAATGATAATAAAAACTGTCTGCCGTGGGTTCCGACCACTGAATATCGCAAACTATATATTCCCAGCCGTAATCCTTAAGGTATTTTGCCATATAATCGGCATTGGCAAGAAGCTGTTCTTCATTAACTGCCGCGCCGTAGCAATCCCAGCTGTTCCAGCCCATGGGAGGGGTAGGCGCCAATCTTTTATGCATTTTTAATCTTCCTTTCGGTAAACTCTTATTCCGAATTCAGCCTGAGTTTTCAGGCACTTCAAGCTATTAATTTTCTTCTGGTCTGACTCCCCTGTTTTATAGTAATAAGGGGTCATTTTAAAAAGATTTTGAATATCTTCGTTGTTTTCAAGCTCTATTTCTTTGCAGATTTTTATTTCCTCTGCAAGTTCAAATCCCTGCAATGAAGCTTCGGGCACCTCATTGAGATAGGGATTATCATATATTTCTTTTTTCAGCTCAAAAAGATGATTTTCAAGCGGAATGACTTCTATAAAAAAACCACCGCTTTTTAATACTCTGTAAAATTCGCTGTCTGCTTCGGGTGCAAAAACATTGAACACCGCATCAAGCGAACCATCTGCAAAAGGCAATGAAAACACACTTGCCACCGCAGTTGCAAATCCGCATTTACGCTTGAAAGCAAACTCGAGAGCATCCTTTGAAATATCAATTCCGAAAAAGCATGCGTTTGAGGCGTTGTTTTTTAACACTTTATATATCTCTGCAGAATAATAACATTCTCCGCAACCTGCATCGGCAATAAACTCTGCGTTATTTAAATATTTAAGCGATATTCCGCAAAGCTCATCACGCAAAAATTCATAGTAGCCTTTATCAAGAAAATCACGCCTTGCCCTTATCATAAGGCGGTCATCACCGTGGCGTTTAGCCGAGGATTTCTGCGACTGAAGCAGATTTACATATCCGAATTTTGATTTGTCAAAGCAATGGTTATTTTTGCATCGGTAAAGTGAGGTGCAATCTGCAAGTAAGTCTTTGCAGACAGGGCAGATAAATCCGCTCATTTCTTCACCCTGCAGCTTTCAATTTTACTCATCATACTTCTGCCGACATCGTGCATAAATCTTTCGCAGGCAGGCATCAAATCAACGGGGAACTTTCTCAGGAAAGAGTCTGCCTCATATGTAAAATTGCCTTTATAATTGATTTCACCGAGAGCACAGAGAATATCATCCCAATCCATATTCATAAGATAGGGAAGCTGGTGGCTGTCATTGATATGGTCATTATCGTGAATATGAAGTGCACCGAGTCTTTCACCGCCCATTTCTCTTATCATCGAAGCGGCATTATCGCCAACAAGACCGCAATGCCCGAGGTCAAGGCAGGTTGTGAAATTCTTTGTGTTGAGAGAATCAAAATAATCGTTGAATTCCGAAGCAACGCTGCAAACATTAGGCACTATTCTGTTGATTTTATTATCCCAGCCCCACATATTTTCAAGTGCGATTTTCACTCCGTAATCAGAGGCATAAGGCTCAAGCTTATGATAAAGCTCCATATTCTGCTCTTTCTGATTGCTGCTGTACTGCACAGGATGAACAACACAGATTTTTGCATCAAGAATGCCTGCAATTTCAAGCGATCTTTTAAGCTTATCAAACATTTTTTCGTTATATTCCGCATTACCCTCTCTGCAAGACGGAAACGGAGAATGAGCCTGCTCAAAAGTTTTGCCGTAAGATGAAGCAATATCGAGCAATTTCTTTGCGTGGTTCAGATATTCGCCCGTGTTAAGAATATCGTCATCTTCCGACATTTTAAACATGGAATAATCAAGCCCGTCAAATCCGCTTTCACATATAATTCTGACCGCGGCTTCATCGCCGAGATACTCTGAAAGAACTTCAGTCTGGGTAACAAGTTTCATAATTACGCCTCCGTTTTTTTATATAAAATTATTATATCAGCTTTATTTAATGTATACAAGTGATAAAAGAAAAAACTATTTTCTCATTTTAAAAATATTAACATTTTCTTAATTGACATTTCAGAAAAAATATAATAAATTAAGAATAATATTATTGTTTTCGGGGTGAAAGAGTTGGCAAAAGCAGAATACAGAAGTTCTATCCGTTCCAAGAATTTAATTAAAAAATCTTTGGCAAAGCTTATTCACGAAAAGGATTTTTCAAAAATAACCGTTTCCGATATTATCAGAGAAGCCGATATAAGCAGAGGCACTTTTTATGCTCATTATTCGGATATAAATGGTGTGGTTGAGCAGATTGAAAGCGAAGAAATAAAAAATCTTATGGATTTTGTTGAAAAATTCAAAATTGAAAATGCGGTTGATAACACTTCGCTTTTCATTCAGAAAATCTGCGAATACCTTTACAGAGATATTGAATATTATAAGATGCTTGCTAACTCAAACATTCTTAATAATTTTCTTTTCAGACTCATCAATATTTACTATGATTCTTTGCTGGACACAATGGCTGTTGAAGACACTCCCGAAGCAAAAAATGAAGCAAACACATATTTGCTTTACATTACCTCCGGAGCAAAAAGCGTTATAATCGCCTGGCTTAACGGCGATATAGCAGGCACACCAGAAGAATTCGCAAAAATTCTCGGCGACCTCATTGAGCACACAAGAAAATATAAACTTAAAACAAAATAAAAACATAAAACGGCATCAGGTGTGCAACTGATGCCGTTATTTTTATCCTCCGATGCCGAGGGCTCCGAGAAGCCCGTATGAAAATACACTCATAATTAAATTTGCAATCAAAACACCGAGTGCTATTATCGGAAAAGAGTTTTTAATTCTTATGTCAAGAAGTGCTGCAATCAACGCTCCCGTCCATCCGCCGGTTCCGGGAAGAGGAATTGCAACAAACGCAAGAAGCCCCCAATTTCTCCATTTTTTTACCTTTTCGCTCTTTCGCATCGAACGGACTTCAAGCTTTTCAACCAACGCACCCGTTGTTTTGAACTTTTTGAGAAACCTGAAAATTCTTCGGATAAATAAAAGAATAAAAGGTATCGGCAGAATATTTCCGATATAACAGATAACAAACGCCTTCATCAGTTCAACACCGAGAAGCTTTGCCGCTATCATTCCGCCTCGGAGTTCAAGCACGGGAAACATTGAAACCAAAAAGATTATCAGTTCTTCGGGGATGTTTCCTTGAAATAAACCTACTATATAATCAGTTAATGCTTGTGTCATCTTTTCTTCTCCGTTAAATTACATGTTGCTCAACAAGAAAATCGTGAGCACTGCGAAGAATATTTCTGTCGTTTATAAAACGAAGAGTATCCATTGCCTTTTCATAACTGAGCCAGATATAATCCTCTATTTCTTCACGCTGAATTGTTGTTTGGGTATCTTTGGTTTTGGCAAGAAAAATCGTTACTGATTTTTCAACCCTGCCCTGAATTGTATATTCGGATTTTGAGGCAAACTGCGGAAGAATCTGAATATGAATTCCCGTTTCTTCAAGCACTTCCCTTATTGCGGTCTGCTCAAAGGTTTCGCCCTTTTCAACATGACCTTTGGGGAATCCCCAATGGGTGCTTCTTCTGTTCTTAATAAGAAGATAGCGTATTTCATCATTAATTCTGCGATAAACAACCGCACCGCAGGAACGCTCATAAAGACATTCGAGTTTATATTCTCTGCCTTTTTCTGCAAAAGCTATTGCATCCTCTATCTGATAAGAAATAAATCTCATGCTTTTGGGTGCAACAACATAAACAGCAGGACTTCCGTCACTTCTTTTTATCGCAGCTATAACCCTGCCGTCAAAAGTTCTCACGGGATGATTTATTCCCATTATATATGCGCCGTGAGAAGCATTGTCGTAACGTTTTTTTCCTTCTATTGCACCGAAATTAAGCTGATAGACAAAACCGAACTGCCTGTTTACGGAGCGGATTGGGTTAGTAACCCTGACTCTGACATATTTGCCGAGCATTTTAACCACGCCTTTCAAAAGGTCCGTACGAACCCAGATTAAATACTCAAATATTATACAGGATTATCTTATTTAAAACAATAGTTTTTTTATGATTTTTTTGATTTTTTTATAACAAATCGGTAAGTACTTGATTTATATATATAAAGTATGTTAAAATATTTTATCTATAGAGTGACGGTGGTAATCCGAACATTAAACAAAGGAAGCGGTGAACCCAATGAAAAGAATTCTGATTGCAGACGACGAAGCAAGAATCCGCAGACTTGTCTGTGACTTTTTAAAAAACGCAGGCTTTGAAACCGTTGAAGCAGTTGACGGCAAAGATGCTATAGAAAAATTTTTCTCTGAAGGAAGCTTTGACCTTGTTGTCTGCGACATAATGATGCCTGAAGCAGACGGCTGGGAAGTTTGCAAAAAAATAAGAGAGCACAGTTCTGTCCCCTTCCTTATGCTGACTGCAAGAACGCAGGAATTTGATGAGCTTATGTCATTTGAATCAGGTGCCGATGATTTTGTAACAAAGCCATTCAGCCCCACGGTTCTTGTTAAAAGAGTTGAGGCATTGATAAAAAGAAGCAACCACTCTGCTTCCGATTCAAACCCCGAAACGGTTAAAATTGATAATCTTATCATAGATATTCCCGCTCATTCCGTCAGCATTGATTCATCCGTTGTTGAGCTTACAATAAAAGAATATAACATTCTTTTAAAGCTTGCATCTGCTCCGGGAAGAATTTATTCAAGAGAGCAGCTTCTTGATGATATTTGGGGAATAGATTTTGCAGGAGACCCGAGAACTGTTGATTCTCATGTTGCAAGACTCAGAACAAAACTCGGGTTCTGGGGTGAAAAACATCTTAAGACCGTGTACGGAGTAGGATATAAAATTGAGGTGTAAAAGATTTTGAAAAAGGATTTATCAAAAATCAGATTCAGCCGAATAAAAGCAAAGCTTTTTGCTATCATAATGTCGGTTCTTATTCTCTTTTTGATTATGATAGGCACTTTCAGCACGCCTATTCTTTTCAGAGTTTTTTCTCACCAGACCTATAACCGTCTTATTGATATCGGTAATGACATTGCTTTGTGTTCTCCCAATTCCGTAACATATTATTTTGACCTTCATTCAATTGCGGTCAACAACAATGTGTCATTTGAGATTTTAAGTTCAAACGGTCTTCTTACTTATACATCCGCAAAAGGTTCTTCCGCTCAAAGCAGTGAACATTTCCCCTCTTCAACAAATTATAAAAGCACCTATTCTCAAACCGAAAAATCAACAAATTACGATAATATTGATGACCATTTAAACTTCGAAATACGAAGAAAAATCGGAACAAGCGTTGAATATTTCGTATATAACCAGGAACTGTCTTCAGGTGAATCAGTTTACATTTATTCGGAATTAGCCGATGTTGTAACAACCGCCGATGTTGCGGGCCGCGTTTTCTCTTCTGTCAGCATAATTTTCATTTTTATTCTTTCTTTGATAGTCTATATTGCGATTTCAAAATTTACAAAACCGCTTGTTGAAATGAACGATATTACCAAAAAAATGGCTGCTCTTGATTTCAAGGAAAGATGCGGAAACTACGGAAAAGACGAAATCGGTGAGCTTGGTAAAAGCATCAATATTCTTTCCACAACGCTTAATTCCACACTTGTTGACCTTAAGGATAAAAACAAACAGCTTGAAAAAGATATTGAAAGAAGACACTCACTTGACAACGCAAGAAAATCATTTATCAGCAACGTTTCGCACGAATTAAAAACTCCCATTGCCATTATTTCGGGATATGCCGAAGGTCTTTGCGAAGGAATCAGCGATGACCCTGCAGTTATCAAGGAATACTGTCAGATTATTAACGATGAAAGCCAAAAAATGAATGCTCTTGTTGTTGAGCTTCTTGAGCTTTCAAAACTTGAAAGCCAGGCACAGACCTTCGAGCCTGCATATTTTGATTTGGGTAGAAAAATTTCTTCTCTTCTCAACCATCTTTCTCTTCAATTTGAAAGGAACGGAATAACCGTTATCAACAACATTCCCTCCTCTTTGAATTGCTATGCGCAGGAAGATAAAATTGAAATTGTTCTTAAGAATTATATTACCAATGCCGTTTCCCATTGCACAAAAGAAAAACAGATTGTTATCGGAAGCAGAGACTTGGGTGATACCGTTGAGATTACTGTTTTCAACACCGGAGAAAATATCTCTGAACACGATTTGCCCGAACTTTGGGACAGCTTTTACAGAGCCGACAAAGCTCACGGAAGAAGCGAAAGCCGTTTCGGTCTCGGACTTTCAATTGTTAAAAGCATAATGGACAGCCACAAGTGCAATTACGGAGTTGCCAACACAGAAAACGGCGTTGTTTTCAGATTTGAAGTTTCAAAGGATTCAAGTTATTATGACGGTAAAAAATAATTCGGTATTGTCAAAAATAATATGCATTGCAATCTGTGCGGCTATGCTCTGCACGGCGTTGTGTTCATGCTCAAAAGGCGAAGAAACGGGAGTTCGAACCGTTAAATCCGTTGCCAGCAGAAACGCAATAACCAACCTTAATGCGGATTATTCCCTGCACTATGCAGAAAGTTCAGGTTCTTTCAGCGAAAAAGCCGCTTCTTCAGGTCTTATAGAAATGCATATAGATAAAAAAACAAATTCTTTTTGCATCACCGAAACGGTAAGCGGTCAGATATGGAGTGCATTGCCGCTGTTGAGCGAAGTTGGCGGTAACGAAAAAAAGCAGACCGAAGCAAGTATGGCATCGCTTAAAATTTCGGGCGGTACCGATATATATTATCTAAACACACAGGATAACTCTCTTGCCTATAACAAAGCATCTTACAAACTGACCGATAACGGTGCAGTTTTCAGCTACGATATTTTTACCGACGAAAAAACTGCCGCAAAAAAATCTTTTGATAAAAATGACATCGGATTTAACCTGACGCTGAATGTTACCCTTGAAGACGGAAGCGTTATTGTTTCAATGACTCATAAAAACATCACAAATAATCCCGATGCATATATCGAGGACATTGAGCTTCTGAATTATTTCGGTGCATATACCGTTTCTGCAGAGGAAGATTTTCTTCTTGTTCCCGACGGAAGCGGTGCAATAATCAAAACGGCAATTTATGATGAATCATTTGAAAATCTTTCATTTGATGTTTACGGCAATGATATTTCCATAGATTCCGATTCTGCCAACCCTGCTCTTGTTCCCGCTTTCGGAATAAAGCACGAAGATATAGCTTTTGTTTCGCTTATTCAGCAAGGGGACGCAATAGCTTCAATTCACGCACAAAAAGCAAAAAATGCAGGTGAATATAATCTGGTATATCCCAGTTTCAATATCACCCCCATTATATATGAAGATGAAACATTATATATTTCAAAAGCTTCGCACATTTCGGAAATTTCTCTTTGTTACCGCTTCCTTTCGGGAATAAACGCAACATATGCCGGTCTTGCCTCTGCTTGCAGAGAACAGCTTATCAGAAATTCCGTTCTTTCAACCGGCAAGGTTGAGCCAAACGATTATATCCCGTTATCTTTGACTCTCACCGGAGCGGTTAAAAAATCTTTCGGCCCCATAAGATACACCCATACGCTTACCACTTTTGAGCAGGCAAATGATATGCTCATAAGAATGAAAAATAAAGGAATCAACAATATCAGCGTTCGTTATTCGGGCATTTTCAGCGGTGCCACCGATTCAAAAGCAATTGAAAATTCCTCACTTCTCTCAAGTCTCGGCGGTTCAGACGGTCTGGCAGAGCTTTACGGTTATATTTCAGCTCAGAAAATGAGTTTGTTCCTTGATATTAATCTGCTTTCCGATGCTGAAGGTTTTTCAGGCAACGGTGCATTAAGCATAAAAAAAGCTCACACTTCGTATATACCGCAAAACAGCCTGGCTGAATATTTGGGTGATGCGCCTAAAAGCCGCGAGGTAAGAAAGCTGAATAAGCTTTCAAAGATTATTTCAACCGTTCTTACCGACACAAGATACTACAGCTTTTCGGGCTTCTCTTTCAACGATGCAGGCAGTATTCTTTATTCTGATTTTTCTCAGGGTGGCTTGCTTCGCGATGAAGCCGCGGAGACCATCGGAAAATCAATCATTCCCCTTTCAACAGGTCATTCCACTATGGCGGTCAAGGGAAATTTCTATATTCTCAAAAATATTGATTCGGTTATAAATCTTCCCTTAAAAGCAAATGCCGCACAAAGCGGTGCATACTGTTCCGTGCCGTTTGTTGAACTGATTCTTCACGGAATTGTAGATTATTCGGGTGAACCCGTAAACACAGATAAAAACATTGAAGAAGCTCTTCTCAGAAGCATTGAATACGGTGCGTGTCCTCACTTCGAGTGGAATTATGAGCCTCAGATAAACAACTCTTCAGACGATCCCTATTATTATGATAACACAATCAACATTGCCGCTGAATTCTATACCGGCGCAAATGAAGCTCTTAATGACCTGCGTGACGCGAGAATGACCGACCACTACGAGGTTGTTGACGGTGTTTTCTGCACGGAATATGATACGGGCTCAATGATTTATGTTAACTATACCGACAGCGATTATCCCGTAATGGGCGCTGTTGTTGAAGCAAGAAGCTATTTAAGAATAAACTGATACGGAGGTTTTTATATGCCATATATCAAAACAAGCGTAAGCAAAGAAATTTCTTTGCAAGCCCGTGACTCAATTAAAACAAAACTCGGTCAGGCAATCGCGCTCATTCCGGGCAAAAGCGAAAGCTGGCTTATGCTCTCTTTTGAAGATAATATGAAAATGTATTTCAAAGGAGATTGCAGCGAAGAATACGCATATATCGAAGTAAGCATCTTCGGTTCCGCTTCAGATGCCGCATACGACAGACTGACCGGTGCAATATGCGAAATCATAAACGAAGAGCTTGATATTCCTTTGCAGAATATATATGTTAAATATGAAGAATCAAGCCATTGGGGCTGGAACGGAACAAATTTTTAAGATATGAGCGAAAAAAAGCACGAACTTATTCTTGTTTTTGCCGCTTTGATAATTTCCTGTTTCTTTTTAATTTATGAAGTGTTTGATTCTCCGAAATACGGAAAACCCGAAGCCGTTGAAATAATAACCTCTTCGTTTTTTCCTGAAGAAACCAAACCCGACCAAACAGGAAAAGTCAATATCAACACAGCTTCTCTTGAAGAGCTTTGCACCCTTGAAGAGGTTGGAGAAACGAAAGCGGCGGCAATTATAAAATTCCGTGAGGAAAACGGAGATTTCCGCACTGTTGAAGAAATAATGCTTGTTGACGGAATCAGCACGGAAACACTCAATAAAAACATTAACAGAATAACCGTATAATACTTGTTATGTGTCGGCATATCTGTTATAATATTTCAGTTACAGATAAATACAGAGAGGAATTTTCATGGACAGAATTGAGATTAAAAAGCTTTTTGAATCCACTGCGGATTATTCGGACAAACCCGTTACGGTTTGCGGCTGGATAAAAACGCTCAGGGATTCAAAAGCCATAGGATTTATTGAAATTAATGACGGAAGCTGTTTCAAGGGCGTTCAGGTTGTTTTTGAGTCAGAAAAGCTTGAGAATTACCGTGAAATTGCAAAGCTTAATGTTGGTTCGGCAATTAAGGTAACAGGCAAACTCATTCTTACCCCCCAAGCAAACCAGCCCTTTGAAATCAATGCTGACGAAATTTCCGTTGAAGCAACTTCAACCCCCGATTATCCCCTTCAGAAAAAAAGGCATTCGGTTGAATTCCTCAGAACAATAGCTCACCTCAGACCTCGTACAAACCTTTTTAACGCAGTATTCAGGGTTCGTTCCGTTGCCGCTTATGCAATTCACAAATTCTTTATTGACCAGGGATTTGTTTATGCACACACACCCCTCATTTCCTGCAGCGACTGTGAGGGCGCAGGCGAAATGTTCAAGGTAACAACCCTTGACCTGAATGATATTCCCAAAACCGAAGACGGAGATATTGATTACGGTGAAGATTTCTTCCAGAAGCCCGCATATCTCACCGTTTCGGGTCAGCTTCAGGCAGAAACAATGGCTCTTGCTTTCGGCAAGGTTTACACTTTCGGCCCCACATTCCGCGCAGAAAAATCCTATACACAGCGTCACGCTGCCGAATTCTGGATGATTGAGGCTGAAATGGCTTATGCAGAGCTCAGCGACAATATGGATGTTGCGGAAGCGATGATTAAATATGTTATCAATTATGTTCTTGATAACTGCAAGCAAGAAATTGAATTTCTTAATAAGTTCATTGACAAAGAGCTTGTTGAACGCCTTACCGCAGT
>JAZOVH010000038.1:0-38772 GCA_045658585.1 Acutalibacteraceae bacterium
TTTGTTGTGGGGATAACCGCAGCAATAACACCGATGGGATCTGCAACTTTCTTGATACCGAAAGCCTTGTCCTCTTCGATTATGCCGCAGGTCTTTGTGTCCTTATAAGCATTGTAGATATATTCTGAAGCATAGTTATTCTTGTTAACCTTGTCTTCAACAATACCCATGCCTGTTTCTTCAACAGCCATCTTTGCGAGGGGGATTCTTGCCTTGTTTGCTGCAGAAGCCGCTGCAAGGAAAATCTTGTCAACCTGCTCCTGAGTGTAGGTTGCGAAAACCTGCTGAGCCTTTCTCACACGAGCAATTGCTTCGGTGAGCTTTTCAACGCCGTCGATGATTTCGTAAGTTTTTGTAGCCATTTTTTATCCTCCTGAATATGTTTTACATAATTGATAACTTATTGTTAAGATATGCGAGTGAGAGTGCCAGTCTTTCCTGCTTCAATAATATGCCGTCGGGCACATCAAGATTGCAGGGAGCGAAATTCCAGATTGCCGTTATTCCGCTTTCAATCATTTTGTCACACACATTTTGTGCAGACCCTGTGCCAACGGTTATGATTCCGATTCTGACATTATTTTGTTTGCAGTATTCATCAAAATCATTCATCGGCAGAATTTCAATTGAGCGGTTATAACGGATTGCCGTTTCGTTACAGTCGAATGCGGCGATGATTTTCACACCGTAATCCTCAAAGTCATCAAACTCGAGAAGTGCTTTTCCGAGTTTGCCTGCACCGACAAGCACGGCATTGGTCATATCGCCCTGACCGAGATGAGCCTCAATGCTCTTTATCAGGTCAACGGTTTTGTAGCCAACCTTCGGCTTTCCCGCTCCGCTTACGGCACTCAGATCTTTTCGGACCTGAACTTCGCCGAGAGAAAGCTTTTTGGCAATCACGGTTGCAGAAATATACGGAACATCATCTGCTGAAAGCTCACGCAGAAATTGAAGATAATGCGGAAGTCTGCCCAATGTTGCTTTGGTTATTCCTGTTTTATCCACCGTAACTCCTCCTCTCTTTGACCATAGCTATCTTAACAAATCAGCGTCAAGTTGGGAATTATTAAAATGTTCAATCGGTATTATCAATATCGATAACCCTCATATCGATATAAAAACAAAAGACTCAGCCATTAAGACTGAGCCTTGGAAATTTCACTATTCAGATGTTTACGTTTTGAGTCACAAAGAGCGGTGATGAACTTTTTGTCAAGCTCCGTCAGCTTGTAACCGTTCTTATAAATCAAAACATCTTTATATACTTTTCTGTTATCCACGCATTTTTTCTGCACAAGGTTGTATCGTTCAAGAACACTCGGCGGTGCGGGAGAAACCCACATAAATGTTTCGGGATTCTGTGAAAGCAAATCAAACTGGCTTGCTCTTTCAAAAATGAAAATTCTGCGGTCAATGTTATCGGGAAGTTCAGATTTGACAACCTTTGCAAGCGGAAGTGACGGCACATAGGGGTCAGCATGTGCAATTTCGATATAGTCCGTCAAATCATCAAAAGTGATTTCTTCTTTTTTCGCAAGAGGATTATCAGCACTCATAATCAGGCAATAGGAAAACTCCGTAACCATTTCGTAGCTGAGCGCTTTTTCTTCAAGCATCGATTTGAAATACTTATCGAAATTCTCCGCATAACGGATAATACCGAGCTTATAGTCGTGATTGAGTATGTTGTTGATTGTTCTCTGCGAATTTGTTTCTTTATAGAAAATTTCGCATGCATCCTTTGAAAGTGTTTTGGAAAACTCGGCAAATGCATCGGAAATATAACAAGCACGGGGCACGGAAATGGAAAACTTCTGTTTCTTCACCTGACCGCTTTTATACATATTTTCAACCTGGTCAATCTGCTTGAGAATATCCTTTGCATAGCTGATAAACTCTTCTCCTTCAGGAGTGAGTACCATTCCTTTTGCCGTGCGGTCAAAAATCGATATGCCCAAATCCGCTTCAAGCTCTTTGATTGAACGGCTTATGTTCGGCAAAGCAACATAAAGGCTTTCTGCCGCTTTGTTTAGCGAACCCACTTTCGCAACCTCAACGGCATACTTCATATGCAGTATATTCAATTATCTCACCTCGGTATGAGTTCAGATTTATAAATATACATTTATTATACAATGTATTTTTGTTTTCTTCAAGTGGATGTTCAAAAATTTCAGGGCTGTCTTTGCTTAAAAAGACAGCCCGATATGGTTTTAATTATTCACCGAGAAAATATCTGCCGTAAGCATCTGCCGCCTTGAGAGCTGCGCAAACCTTTTCGGGAGTTACTTCGAAAGGCATATTGTGGATTGTTTCGCCCTCTGCGCAAGCTGCAGCTGCAACCGCCATAAGCTTTTCGTCTGTTACTTCTGTGATGCCGAGTTCCTTGAATGTTACGGGCAGACCGAGTTCGATGCAGAAGCTGATGATTCTTTCGAGCTCATCACCGTCAACGTTTTCAAGAACAAGCTGTGTGAGTGTACCGAAAGCAACCTTTTCGCCGTGATACATATGATGACATTCGGGAAGAACGGTAAGACCGTTATGGATAGCGTGTGCTCCTGCAAGACCGCCGCTTTCAAAACCGATACCGCTGAGAAGAGTGTTTGCTTCGATAACCTTTTCAACAGCTTCCGTGCAAGCACCTGCTTCAAGAGCAATCTTTGCCTTTACGCCTTCATCCATAAGTGTGTCAAAGCAGAGCTTTGCAAGTGCCATAGCAGCGCAGGTAACCTTACCGCCTGCACAGGTGCCCGCATCCTTTGCCATAACAGCTCTTGCCTCAAAGTATGTTGCAAGTGCATCGCCCATACCCGAAACTGTAAGTCTTGCGGGTGAAGCTGCAATGATATCTGTATCCATAAGAACCATGTTGGGGTTTGCGGGAAGGAAAAGATATTCTTCAAAAACACCGTCATCGGTATAAATAACCGAAAGAGCGCTGCAGGGAGCATCGGTTGATGCGATTGTGGGGCAGATAAGAACGGGAGTTTTGCAGTAATAAGCAACCGCCTTTGAGGTATCAAGAATCTTACCGCCGCCGATACCTATAACAAGGTCACAGCCTTTTTCTTCCATAATCTTAATGAGTCTGTTGATTTCATTCTTCGAACATTCGCCGTTGAAATAATCAAAAACAAGTTCAAATTCCTGTCCTGCAAAGCTGCTTTCAACGGTTTCACCGATTCTTTTGTAGCCTGAAGCGGTGATAAGAACAAGAGCCTTTTTGCCGTATCCCTTTGCATAGTCATAAAGCTTTTTCATTTCGCCTGCGCCCTGAACATATTTGCCGGGGCTGATAAGAATTTTTGCCATTATATTTTCTCCTTTGTGATTTTTATTTGATTTTACAATAATCAAACGTTTGTGTCAACACATATCATTCAAAACAAAAGCCGCCTTTGTGAGTCAAAGACAGCTTTTGGTGCATTATATTGATTATGTTTTCATAGAGTTCGCTATATGTTGTATATTTTCTTCAAGAGGAAATTGAACGCCAACTTTTCTTGCAGCTTCCGTCTTGAACTGGTCAAGAGCAGCTCTTGCCTGAGGAACAACTGAATTATTCTTTGACATTTCATTTACACCCCTTTGAATTCAATTTGCGTTTGCTTTATTATTGTTGCAAACCATTCGGGGTTTATTAATGTTAATTTTTTTATTATTTTGAAAGTTTGAAACATTTCATTATTTTTTCAATCCGCATACTAAAAACTCCCTCGGTCAGACCGAAGGAGTTCATCAACCCTTTCATATATTCAGTTGCTGAGTTCTATTGTTTCTCCTGCGGAAAGCTCAGCTTTAAGGCAGTTGTCTTCAATAACACAGGGCTTATTCGCTTTAAGATTTTCTGTTTTGTTATTCAATTTAATTCTTAATGTGCATTCGTTTTCTGCAGTTACAGTTGCATTTTTAAGAATTGAATTTTCCCAAGAAATATCAAATGTCAGATTTCCTCTTGCTCTGATGCCCTTAACCGAACCCTTGTGCCATTCATTCGGCAAAGCAGGTAAAAGTTCTGAAACTCTGTTATCGGGAGAGCCAAGGTGGCTTTGAAGAAGCATTTCAGTAACAGCTGCAACACCGCCGAAATTACCGTCAATCTGGAACGGAGGATGAATATCAAAAAGGTTATTGGCAGTACATTTTTCGAGCAAATATTTAAGGTGTTTATATGCATTTTCGCCGTCTTTGAGTCGGGCATAAAAACAAATTGTCCACGCTCTTGACCAACCTGTTGAACCACCGCCGTTTTCAATTCGGCGGGCAATGGTTCTTTTTGCCGCTTCATATATTTCGGGGTTACTTTCGTTAATCTGATCACCCGGGAAAAGACCGAAAAGGTGAGAAATATGGCGGTGCCCCGGATCGGTTTCTTCATAATCACGAATCCATTCGCGTATTGTTCCGTAACGCTCGCTTATTTCCATAGGCGGAAGTTTTGCAAGAACTTCAGAAACAGTTTTTAAAAATCCTTCATCTTTATTAAGAACCTTGCAAGCATGAGCAGTACGGGTGAAGAGAGCATGAATAATCTGAAAATCTATTGTTGCACCCTCGGTAAACATACTTTCCTGCTTTTCGCCGTTAGTGTCAATATAATAAAATTCGTTTTCGGGAGAGTTGGAGGGAGAAGTGATAAACTGACCCTTTTCATTTTCTGTCAGATAATCCTGAACAAATTCGCAGGCTCCTTTTAAAATAGGATAAATTTCTTCAAGATATTCCGTGCTGTTGGTATATTCGTAATGCTCCCAGAGATTGAGGCAAAGCCAGGGACCTGCCATCGGGAAAAATCCGCAGTCTACACTGTCGTGAACACCCGTTCTTCCGAATGCATCGGTAGTGTGGTTAACAACCCATCCTCTTGCGCCGAAAAGTTCCTTTGCAGTTTCAGAACCGAAAGAACTGATCATTTTCATAAAATGGATAAAAGGCGCAGAAGTTCCGGAAAGATTGGCACTTTCGCTGGGCCAGTAGTTCATCTGAAGATTTATGTTTGTGTGGAAATCGCTTCCCCAGGGCGGATTGAAATCGTGGCACCAGATACCTTGAAGGTTAGCGGGAAGTCTTGCATTTTTGCCTGAACTTTCAATTAAAAGATATCTGCCGAAATTATAGTAAAGAGAGAATAAATCAGGGTCGTATTCATCCCATCTGAGTTCTTTAAGCCTTTGGTTAGTGGTAAGGTTACTGATTTCGGATTTTTCCAATTCAAGCTGAACATTGCCGAACCATTTTTTATGAGTCGAAATGTGAGTTTCTTTGATTCTTTCGTAATCAGCGTTTACAAGATTTTCGATTGTTTTATTTAACTTGCTCTTGAAATCGATGGTTTCATCAATGTCATATTTATCAACATTATAATTTGTTTCAAAAGCGGCGTAAACAATAACATATGTTGCATCAATAACGGTTATTGTGCTGTGGTCGGCAGTCAATTCGCCGTCTGTTTTGATGCAGAGTTTCGAACCGAATGACATACCCTCGCCGCCTTCACCGTAGTGATGATGGGTGCTGTATGTAACTCTTCCGTTCATAATAATCGTGTCAGGATTTACGCAAGAACTGTAGGCATCCTGCTTTCTTTTAATACTCACATTGCAGGAAAAAGGTTTTCCGTCGGTTTCAACCTTATAAACAAATCCGTCAAAATCTTCACTGATAAAACATTCACTTTTAAAGTTTGTTTTGCTTTTTGTCCAGAAAATTCGGGCAACAGCTTCGCTGAGTTCCAATTCCTTGCGGTAATTTGAGTAGGGAGATTTATCAAGAAAATCAATAAAAATCTCTCCGAAGCTTTCATAGGAACGGACAACGGGCGGGTCAGATAAAAAAGTCTGACGCGCAAGCTGAGCCGCTTCTTTAAGTTTTTCTTCTCTGATAAGGCGACGGATTTCCTTGAGTGCCTCGGGTGAAGCGTGATACTTTTCCCGAATCTGTCTGCCGCACCAGAGCGATTCTTCATTTATTTCAATCTGTTCACAATGGGGGTTGCCGTATTGCATTGCACCGATTCTGCCGTTACCCAGAGGCAACGCCCACATCCAATCATTTATAAATTCATCATACCAGAGTTTTGTTGACATATTTTTCACAACCTATAAACCAATTTTAATATATTATACTTTATTTGCCAACAATACACAAGCCTGAAACGGAATAGTTTTTATTATAATCAGGGCAAGTGTGTGCTCACTCGCTGAATCCTGCTGCGTTTGCCTTATAATTGTTGCAAACCATCCGGGGTTTATTAATGTTAATTTTTTGATTATTATGAAAAAAAGCCGACGGGTTTTAATCCGTCGCCTTCTTTAATTATCAATAATGAGCTACTCCGCATTCGCAAACGGGATCTGAACCGAAAAGCTTTGAGAAGAAATTGACTATCTTCCAGAAGAATCCCATAATTCCTCCCTCAAAAATATATTTGTGTCCATACTAATATTAATTTAGCACGAGCGCAAGGGTTTGCCAATACATAAATAAATTTTTTCCAAAAAGGCAACATTAAATAATTGTTTTATATCAAAAGCTATGTTAATATATTTTTATATCAATTAATTCCGGCACATAAAAAGAACTGAAGGTGTGGATATGAAAAACAAAATACGTTTCGGTATAGTAGGCACGGGCACAATTGCTCACCGTTTTGCAAATGCAATAAAAAATGTTCACGGCGCACAGCTTGTTGCCGTTGCATCAAGAACAAAAGAAAACGCAGAAATTTTCGGCGATGAATTTGATATTCCCGTTCGCTTCGACAGCTACGAAAAAATGGCAAAATCCGATGTTATTGATGCAGCATATATTGCAGTTCCCCATTCGGGTCATATCGGGTGCTCTTGCCTGATGATGAATAACGGCAAACACGTTATTTGCGAAAAACCGATGGCGGTTAATGCCGCCGAAGCCGAAGAAATGTTCCGCTGCTCAAAAGAAAACAACGTTTTGCTTATGGAAGCAATGTGGGCAAGACTTGTGCCCGGAACAATAAAAATGCTTGAACTTGTTGAAAACGGCATTCTCGGTGAAATTCTCGGAGTTGAAGGAAAATTTTGCTACACAATGGACGAGGACGAAATGGGCCATCACGTTTTCAAGCCCGAAAACGGCGGAGGTTCTCTTCTTGATGTTGGAGTTTACGGATTGAATTTTGCACAATGGTATCTCGGAAAAGAAGTTGAAACAATCAATGCGCAGTCTGATATTTATAACGGAGTTGACAGCCACACCTGCGCTCTTCTTAAATACAAAAGCGGCGCGATTGCTGATATATCAAGCGCAATTCTTCTGCGAAAGCCCAACGAAGGTTATGTTTACGGCACAAAGGGATATGCGCATCTTCGCAGATTTTATGCCCCGCAGGAAATTGAACTTTATTTTAACAGCGGCAAAACCGAGGTTATTCCCACACCCTATGCGGGAAACGGATTTGAAGAGCAGATTACGCATTTCTGCGAATGTATCGCTAAAGGCTTGAAAGAAAGCCCCGTTGTCACCCACGAGCAAACACTTTATATTACCCGGCAGATGGATAAAATCAGAAAAATGACGGGTATTGTGTATCCGCAAGATAAATAACATCAAAGCCGACGGAATTTAAATCCGTCGGCTTCTTTTTGATTATTTATTCCGCAGGCAATGCCTCATACAAAACTTCAAGTTCTTCATAATGAGTATAATTTTCTGCCTGCTCAATAAGATTTTTGGCATCGGTATAAGGTTTTATAACTCTTGAATAAACCGAAGCTTTTTTGAGATAAGCATTGAGTTCCCGCTTATTCTTTATGCTTTCAATAAAGCTACCTGCTTCTCTGTTTATTATTTCTTCTTTTACCGACTCATCAGGTTTTTCAATGTTTTCTATGCCGTATTTATTGATAAGTGCAGCAGATTCCTTTTTGATGCGTGCATTTTTAATTGCATCTGAACGGATTTCTTTTTCTGCCGCAGTTTTCTTCGGCAGGCTTTTCGCTTTTCTCAAATCGTCTTTTGAGTTTTCATAGAAATAAACAAGACCTTGGGAATAATCCTCTTGAGCCTGCGCAAGTCTTGCTATGCCCGCTTCACCCGAAAACTTGTTAAGGTCTTCCATTATTATTGCGGCTCTTTCAATTGCAAGATTTGTTTCCTTAATTTCTTTTTTTACTGATTTTTCAGCTTTTTTATCGATGGGAAGTTTCTCTTTTCCGTAAAAAGCTTTTGCCTGATGAATAATTTCCATCGCTTCCGAAAGTTCGCTGTTTTCAAGCATTCCGAGCGAATGATTTTCAAACATAGCTCGGATTTTGAGCACATCAACATATGCTTTGTGTTTGTTTTCCGTTAAATCATAGAAACAGAACGGAATAAGGTTCAGAAGAGCTCCGAATGCAGAGCACAGAATAAGAACTTCAAAAAGGTTGTTTCGGATAGCATCGTTATGGAGAACGCTGTAATCGTCAAGCAGCCCCATTTTTTCGTAAACCCAGGGATAGAACAATCCAGTAAAGAATCCTATAAATGTGCCTATCATACCGAGAGGGCCGAAAAGGCCGTCAACTCTGACTCCCGTTTTCCATTGATGATAATCGCGCATATCAGCATTTATCTGGTGCTGAACGATATTCCAGAATGTGTTGATAAATGTATTAATATACCAAAGAACACAGACAACGATGAGATTTTTATAAGTAAAATAAAGAACGAGAAGAAAGACGATATTAACGGAATTTGCCGTAATCAGAAGGTTTCTTTTTCCTAATGCCTTGATTGCGAGCGGCGCAAGAAGCATTGACCATAAGCCTGCATTGCCTATAAGTGTGTTCGCAACGCCGAGCATTTCCTGATGCTCCGCACCCGGGCCGTAAACGAATGACCAGCCAAGCACAACGCCGTAGCCCGATTCAAGAAAAACAACCCACGCCGCAGCCTGAATAATCCAATAATATTTATTTTTTGCAACCTCTCTGATTGCATCAAACATTCTTACGGGTTCGGGCTTTTTCTTGGGGAGAATAAGCCTTTCCTTAACTTTACGGAAGAAAACCGTGCTTATCACAAGACCGGTTACAGTGAAAAAGGGATATATTATTCTGTAAGTCCAAATGTTATCTATGCCCCAAGTTTTGCCCGCAATAAACGGAACGGCAAAACCCGTTATTGTTGGCGCAAGAGAATAAATAACCTGAGATATGCTCATAACCGTAGCTCTTTCCTGAGCATTCGGGGTTATAATCTGCTGAAAATAATTATAGCTTTCGCTGTAAAAACAGAGAAAAATATTCATCAGCATATACATAAGCCAAACAATTACCGCTTTGGTTAAGTATTGCATATTCTCATAAGGCAACCACACAAAAACGGTTGAAATAAGAACTATCGGGAGCCCTGTTTTTCTTATGAACGGCAAAAATTTTCCGCCCTTATGAGTATGGTTATCATAATACCAGCTTCTGAAAATGCCTATGGGAATACCCACAAGATTTGCAACAATGAGCATAACCGATAAATCCATCGGTCTTAATCCTATGCTTGCGCCAACAAGAAAGTTAGACGCATCGAGCCCGATTGCGCTGGCAAGCAGAGTTGTCCAATGAACACCGAAGCCCGCACCGCTCAGGCTCGCAACTTCTTTATACGGAATATAGTTGCCTTTTGGCGGAATATTCCAATATTCTTTTGCCGTTTTTATTATATCTTTGGCTTTGCTTAACATTAATCAAAACCTCCGTTCAAGATGTTATACTGTTAAATATGATATCATAATTTTTCTATGATAACAAGAATAAATTTACTGATTTTTTGGGATTAATATATAAAAAACATTTACTTTCTTATATATTAATGGTAATATATAATAAAATTAAGTTCAAAGCGGAAAGAGGTAATGTTATTTATGAAAAGAATAATAATGACTGCTGTTTCTCTTATTCTCTGCGTATGTTTTATGATGCCTTCGGTTGCGTTTGCCGCAAACGAAGAAACATCATACAGCTCCATTGAAGAATATATTGAGGAAACGCAGGAAACCGAAGACTCTTCTTTGCAGCTCAAAATAAAGCTTTCAAAGGTTCTTAATAGCCTCAGCAATTTCGTTATAAACGGAGTTCTCGGAAAAGCGCTCAGCTTAATCATTCCCGACTCTGCCGCAGTTGCGGATTTTGAGCGTTTTGATATTGATGAATACGATAATTTTTATGCGGGCACCGAAGAATTCATAGATGAGCCTCAGGGCAAAAAGGTATGGAGTCTCGGATACGGCAAAGGTTCGGTTCTTCCTGCTGATTTCGGCGAAAAGAGATATGCAAAGGGCGCATATATCCCCTATATTTTCGGCGACGCAATGTATACCGATGAAGACGGAAACGAAGAAGACCTTATGGCAAGAGCTGTTGTTATGAATGACGGTTCGGGCAGAGGCAATGTTGTGTTCATTGCACTTGATGCAATGGGTTTTGCCAACGCAGATGTAAGACTCGTCCGCGAAGCGCTTAAAGATATTGCAAAAGAAAATGATATTGTGAGCATCAATATTTCCTGCACACATATCCACACGGGCATTGATTCGCAGGGTGTCTGGACAGACCCCATAGGCTGTATTTTAAATAATATTATCAGCCCCAAGGTTAAATACGGCGTTGAGCGTTCATTTATTGAATCTGTTAAGGCAGGCTGCAAAAAAGCGGTTGAAGATGCTCTTGCTGATATGACTGAAGGCAAGCTTTACTATTCAAAGGCAGACATAACGGATTATGTTTATGACAGAACCGCACCCATTTCCGTTGACACAAATATGTATAAGCTTGAATTTGTTCCCACTGATGCAGATAAAACTCCCACAATAATCGCTACTTTCGGCTGCCACCCCGAATCTGCAAGCTACGATTGGGCAAACGCAGACCCCGATAAAAAACTTTCTTTCGACAGAAAGTTCACTCCCGATTTTATCTGGAGCGCAGAAATGATAATGAACGATGCGGGCTATAACTTTATTTTCATTCAGGGCAACGTTTCAACCGTTACTTCAGCAAGATATTATACCGGTGACGGTGTTGATGAATTCCCCGGAAATGCACACTACACATCGGTTCGCTACGGCTATGAAATTGCATATCTTCTTCTCGGAATGAATATGACCGAGCAGGAAAGAATAAAGCTCAACGAAGATACGGGTGACAGACTCGATATTGAAAAATATAACGGTCAGGAAAGATATACGGTATGGTATGAAGGTCTTGAAACCGTTGAAGCAACAGAAGTCAAACCCATTCTCAACATAAAAATAAAGCAGTTCCCCGTCAGAATAGAAAATAATATTATTGTTCTTCTCGGCAAAACCTCGGTTGCGGATAATTTTGTTCTTAAAGATAATTGGGGCAGATATTACACCGTTTCAGAAGTAGGTTATCTTGAAATCGGCGAGAATATGAAAGTTTATATGAGCCCCGGCGAAACATTCGGTGAGCTTCTTTTCGGCGGCAGCGGTGCAGAAGGCTTTGAGCTTTCTCCCATCAGAGAATATACGGGCGAAGATATTATTATTATGGACCTTATGAACGATGCCGCAGGTTATGTTGCAAATCCCGCAAACTATGTTCTTGCAGGTCTTCAGTACAATGAAAATTCAGGTGCTTTCGACAGCGACACCTGGTGTCTCATCTCATACGGCAAAAATGCAGCAACAACCTTTATCAGAAACTTCTATGAGATTTTTGACAGCGTAAAATAAACATATAAGGAGAAAAATAAGATGAAAAAATGTATTCAAAGATTTGTTTCTCTTTTTCTCGCCGTTGCAATAATGCTTTCGGGTGCAGTCTTTGCAAGCGCATCGGATACAGAAGCGGCAGATAACAGCGGAATTATTTTCTGCACCAACGCAATCAACGGTTTGCTTAATGCGGTGTTCAAGGGATTCGGCGCTCTTTTCCCGAAAGACTTTGAAAAAGTTGATAATTTTGAAAGCAATAATTTTTATGAGGGCACAAAAACATTTCTTGATGAGCCCGCTGAAAACGCAAAATGGCATCTCGGCTTCGGCAAAGCAAGTATGGTTCCCGAAAATCTCAAAGACGGCTCAAAAGAATACTACACGGGCGGTTATTTCACCCAAAAAATCAACGGCGTTTATGATGACCAGGGCGCAAACGCAATCGCAATAAGCGATAATTCGGGCAGAGGCACGGTTATTATGGCGGCAATCGACGGCATCGGAGTCTGCAACGCAGATATAAGAACAATCCGTGCCGAAGCAGAAAGAAAGATTAAAGAAAAAGGCATTGAAAGCGATATTGTTGCAATCAACATCAACAGCACCCATTGCCACACGGTTATTGACACTCAGGGTTTCGGTCTTGCTCCGCTTATCAAAACCATTTTTCAGAATCTTTTCTCATTCCTTCCTTTCGTTGAAAAAACAAGAAGCATTGATCCCGAATTCTATGAGCTTATGATTGACGGCGCATCCGATGCAATCGCTGAAGCATATATGAACAAGGAACCCGGCGAGCTTTATTATTTTGAAACTGCGGGTATAGGTTACAGCGAAAGAAACAACAACTATCTTGATGATGAATACGGCTACATATTCAACAAGAGATATGATATGGAAGGCTATCAGCACGTTATAGCCTGCTTCGAGTTCGTTCCCGATAACGCTTCATCCGCACCCACGGTTTTGGCAAATGTCGGCGGTCACCCCACAACAATAAACAGAGCAACAAAGCTTCTTTCCGCAGACTTTCCCAACTATATTGAATATAAAATGAATGCCGCGGGAATGAACTTTATGTTCATTCAGGGTGCACAGTCCCCTATTTCTGTTCATAAAGGCAACGTTAAAACAGAGGAGATTCTGGAAGAAATCAATGCAGAAATCGCCGCAGAGCCAATAACCTCAGATTATCAGGACGCAAAAAAGCTCGGTTATGAATTCGCAAGACTCATAATTGAAGCGGAAGAAAACGCAAAACGCGTTGAACCCGTAATTAATGTTAAGATGTCAGAGGTTACCGTTCCTCTTGAATACGGACTTATGGAACTCGGCGCGGTTTCGGGACTTCTCGGAATGACAACCGTTCGCGATAAATCAGCTCCCGCAGGATATTCAATTATTTCAGAGGTTGGTTATCTTGAAATCGGAACCGAACTTGTTATGCTCACAGTTCCGGGCGAGCTTATTCCCCAGCTTGTTTACGGCAATGTTGTTGATAAAACACAGTCTTATCTCGGCAAGGATTGGGAACTTGAATACACCTCGGATATAGTTGCCGAAGGCAAAACCGTTCTTGTTATGGGACTTTGCAACGATGCAATAGGCTATATTGTTCCCGATAACGACTACGCACCTTTCATTGCCGATTCACTCTGGAACACAGACCTTGGCGAAAAGCTTTTCGGCAAACCGCAAAGACACTATGAAGAAATGCTGTCAACCGGCAGCAAAGCTGGTTCAACGGTTATAGGCGCCCTTAACTCGATTGTCAAAGAATATAATTAATCACAAAGCAACCCTTATATCAGGAGAAAATCTATGGAAATAAGATATATAAAACCCGAGGAAGCGGCAGATTTCCAAAAAGTTTCCGCAGCATCCTTCATATGGAAATTCAATGCCGAAGAAGACAGCACAATCAATGTGCCCGTTCTTGCGGCGTTCGAGGAAGAAAAGCTGATTGCAGGCGTTGAAATTTATGATTTCAAAACCAATTACTGCGGCAATTTTCTAAACACAGTAGTTGTCAGCGGAGTCTGCAGCCAGCCCGAATACCGCAGAATGGGCGGAATACGTGAAATCTTCAAAAAAATCGGTGAAACGGCAGTTGAAAACGGTTGGGTTTTCGGTTTTCTTCATCCGTTCTCAATTTCTTATTATGAAAAATTCGGATACGCAAACCTTAACCGTATGTTTGGCGTTAAGGTTCCTTTTGAAAATCTGAAGCATATTCCCCGTAACACCGATGTTATTATGTATAACGGCGAACAGCTTGATGAGCTTTGCGCTCTTCACAATGAATTTGCGCTCAGAGAAAATCTGATAACGCTCCGTGAAGATAAAAGGCATTTCTGCAACAGCCCGCTTGAGAGTGCGGATTACACATATTTCAGACGCGATGCAAACGGCAAGGCAGACGGCTATGTGCGTTTCAAGGTCAACAGACCCAACGACCTTATCGCGGAAGAGCTGTTTGCTCTTACGCCCGATGCTCTTTACGGTTTAATCGGATTTTTACGCAATTATGACGGAATCGCAAAAAATCTGATTGTCAGAAAGCAGTATCAAGGCTCTGATTTCGCCTGCATTGCCGACAGAATCGACGGCGTTACATATGAATATAACGGCAGCGTGGCAGGCAGGATTTATAATATGAAAAAACTGCTTGAAGCCAACACTTATCCCGATGAACACGGCAAATTCAGTATTCTGAGCATTGATGAATTTGAACAGAACAACGGAATATTTGAGGTTGAATATCAGAACGGCAAAGCAACCGTAACTCACCGCACTGACGGCGATTATGATATTTCTCTGACACCTCCCGTCGCCGCAAGACTTCTGCTTTCGGGAGAAGGTCACAACGCACAAACTGCAGTTTATATTGACGGTGTTCAAATTAAAGGAAATGCTGATGATTTCTTCAGAGCTTTCCCCTACCGTCCCACACGGTTTGTTGACAGCAATTGGTCAGAATAAACGAAACGGTACAGTTCAGAAAATGAACTGTACCGTTTTTTACTGTTTAATTATTTTACCAATGAACCGATAAAATCTGTTATGAGTTTGAAGAAATTTATTACTGTAAGAACGGGCATTTCGGTGTATCCGTTTGCACCGTAGTTATCATAAAGCCAGAGGCTGAGATTTGTGAAGAATGTTGAGGGCTCTTCGGGAGCCTTTGCTTCTCTTGCACCAACTTTAACAAGAATGTTGATGAGTCTGTCTTCAACCTTTTTCTGCTGACCGTCGTAGCTTGCGGTGCTGTTTACAAAAGCCTCTGCTTCTGCAAGTGCCTCTGCAAGTTCTTTTGCATCCGCCTCGCTGAGAGCTGATGTATCAACACTCTTTGCCTGAGGAATATATTCATTCTTGAGCTTACGGGGGTCTCTTCTGCCGTTAAACTGGGGGAAATCTTCTGTTGAGTAAACATCCTGAATATCGTCTGTTGCAAGCAATCTTGTTGCAAGAGCAATAATAGCATCGTTTCTTGCAGTCTGTTCGTGACCCTGTCCGTCAAAATAGAAGGTGTGGTCGGGAAGAAGACCTGTTGAAGCGTCAACTACGTTATCGGGTGAAATATGTTTGTGTGTGGAATCGGAGCAGTTTTTGCTTGTGTTTGCCTGCTGATAATCATCTCCGAGAGTTTCGCCGCAAAGTGCGCTGTGTACGCCCATTGCTGTTGATGAAAGATGAATAACACCGTCTGCGTTATCGTCATTCCAGGAGTTACCTATAAGATAAAGAGGCACATCATAGTCAACAATATTGAAAACCTGAACGCCGTTATCAACAAGCTTCTGGATATTATCGAGTGAATTGCACTGTGCCTGATAGTATCTGTCTGTCTGCTTCTTTATTTCGGGCTTTGAAGCAAGAAGTGCAGCAGATGCTTCGGGATAATATTCCTTCGGGCAAAGACCCCAAAGGCTTGTGATATTAGCCGCAACATCCTCTACAAGGCAATCTGCAACTTTCTTAAGAACCTTTGCAAGAACCTGGTCGGGCAAAATTCTTGCGATAACCTCAATCATTCTTGCATCTTCTTCATCCATAAGAGCTTCAAGGAAACCGTTATAAAGGAACTCTGTGTCAAAGAAAGCAAGATTCTTGGTGTAAAGGTCGCCAACAATTGTTGAGCCGTTGAGCGCGGGAACGATATATACAACCTTGTTAAGGTCATTCATTACATCGGGATAATAATCAAGAAGAGCATTTGCAAGTGAACCGCCCATACTGATAGGAACAATGTTAACCTTATCGTGGCCTGTTTCTTCCTTAACCATCTGAATGTAATCGTAAAGCTCTTTTACTGTATCGAAATTATTGCCGAATGAGTTATATGCGAAATAATAGAGATGGTCTTCGCCCGCAGTTTCTGCAAAAGCCTGAAGAGGAATGTTGTTATAAATCTGTTCTTTTTCGTATTCTGAGCATTCAGCTACGGAATAAAGATATTTTTCAACTTCAATGTTGCCTGTGTTCTTGCCTTTTTCATCGCAGAGATTTACCGAAAAAGCATCAAGAACAACGCTGCAAAGAGCCTTTGAAAGACCGATATCTGTCTGAAGGGCAAGAGTTAAAAGTGCGGGAACAAGAACCTTTGCCACGATTGAGCCAACATTAAAAACTGCAGGGAAGCAGCTTATTCTGTCTCCGTCGCCATCAAGAAGATAATCGCCGTTTTTATCAAGTGCCCAAACATTGGACTGACCGATACCGGGAACAACAATTGCAGGGCAAGTGTCGCAATCGCCGTTGCATTCGGTTTTAACTGCCGCAGATGCACTTATAGAAAACATTGAAACTGCAAGTGCAAATACAAGGATTAAAGAAACAATCTTTTTCATAATTTAGCTCCTTTATGTATTCATTTTAGGTAATTATACCATTATAAATATAATAAATCAATCTAAAACTGCAAAAAATTCGGCAGGCTTTTTGAGCCTGCCGAAAGTTGTTTTTATTCAATTTTTGCCTGAGCTTTTTTTGCTCCGATTTTCTGCATTGCAAACACAAGGATAATAAGTGCAAGACCAACGGCATCCGTTGCAATGCCGGGGATAATCATACAAAGACCGCCCGCAAGAGCGAGTATTCTTTCCCACCAGGGCATATGCTTATACATATATCCTTCCATACCTGCGGAAATAATATATATACCGCAAAGTGCAGTTACAACGAGAAGAACAATTTCATACCAGGGCTTATCTGAACCCACAATAAGCATTTCGGGGCTGAAAGCAAAGATATAGGGAACGATGAAAGCTGTAATTGCAAGGCGGGTTGCGGTTACACCGGTTTTGAGCGGATTGGATTTTGCAATAGCCGAGCCCGCATATGCCGCAAGGGCAACTGGAGGAGTGATATCCGCAACAATACCGAAATAGAAAACAAACATATGAGCCGCAAGAACGGGAATGCTCAGGCTTCTCATAAGAATGGGAGCAACCATTGACGCCATAATAACATAGTTTGCGGTTGTGGGAACACCCATACCGAGAACTATACACATAAGCATTGTGAGTGCAAGTGCAAAAATCGGATGAATCTGCGATGCAGACTGAACAAGCGATGAAAGAACATTAGCAAGACCTGTCTGCTGAACCATTGCCGAAATGCAACCTGCAACCGCGCAGGCAAGAGCAACACCGATTGCGTTCTTTGTGCCGTTTGCAAGCGACTGAATATAGAGTGAAAAATCAAACTCAAATTTCTTATGAACAATTGATTTAACAACACCTTCAACAAGCTTAACACCGATTGCGGAAAGAATTGCAATGATTGCAGCCTTTGCAGGTGAGAAATAGTTCATTGCAACAACAAGAGCAACAACGGGAAGAAGAAGATAGCCCTTGGTCAAAACAAGTTTGAAGAAATTGGGAATTGCTTCCTTGGGAAGACCTTTAAGACCGAGCTTCTTTGCTTCAAAGTGAATCATCATAAAGATTCCGGTGAAATAAAGTGCTGCGGGAAGAATTGCCGCAATGGCAATCTGCGAATAAGGCATACCCGTATATTCGGACATAAGGAATCCCGCCGCACCCATAATGGGAGGCATAATCTGACCGCCGGTTGATGCCGCTGCTTCAACAGCCGCAGCAAACTCGGGCTTATATCCACAACGCTTCATTGTGGGAATTGTAACCGAGCCGCTGCCAACGGTGTTTGCAACCGACGAGCCCGAATACATACCTTCCATTGCGCTTGAAATAACGGCAACCTTTGCAGGGCCGCCCGTTGCCTTGCCCGCAATGGAGTTTGCAAGGTCAACAAAGAATGCACCGATACCCGACTGCTCAAGGAAAGATGCGAAAATAATAAACAGAACAATAAATGATGCGCAAACATTAAGAGGGGTGCCCGCGATACCCTCGGTTGTATAGAAAAGCTTATACATAATAATTCTCAAGGGATTGCGTTCAACAACAATGAATGCATATGCAATGAATGCCGCCGAAACGCAAACGATGGGCAAACCAACAACTCTTCGGCAGGCTTCAAACAGCAAAAGAGTGCCGACAATTGCAACAGCAATATCAATTTCATTGATTCTTGATGCTCTGTCAACAATTGCCTGACAGTTTATTGCATAATAGAAAAACGAACCTGCACCCAACGCTGCAAAAATCCAGTCATAGAAAGGAACATGGTTCAGCTTTTTTTCTTCTTTTTTACGAACGGGATAGATGATAAACGCCATCATGACGATTATACCGATAAACCATGCCATTTTCTGTCTTTCTTCCATTGTTCCTGTCCAACCGTCGAACATAACATAAAGAGAAAACAGCACCATGGCTATCTTGATTATTTTCTGAAAGATGCCTGAAAAATGGCGGGTGTTGGATTCTTTATCGAATTCCGCCATAAGTTTATCAACATCAATCTCTTCTTCAGCTTCGGCTTCCGCGCCGAGAGGCTTTGTGTTAACATCTGACATTAACTATAACAATCCTTTCGTCAGAATTTCAAACGGGGAGGCAATTTCAAAAACAACCATTGCATTTCTGCCGCACATATCGCGAAGGCTGATTTCTTTGCCGTTCATTGTGAGAATATGGTCGGAAACAGTGCCGACAATATATCGAAGCGGGTCATAAGTTATATCAAAACCCGTTATGACCATATTTCCGTTTTCGTCATAGGTCATCTTCTGCCCCTCTTGCAGAGAGGTCTGCACCCCTGCTCCAAAGGAGCGGTAGGTTGTTGAATAGGCTCTGATTTGCCCATTCTCGATAATGTATGTATCTTTTACGGGAGTCTGATTAACCGAGTGGATAAACTCCACGGAAAACATAAGCCCTTCTTCTGCCTTTTCGGTTATGTATCTTGACCCGGTATCGGAATTATATAAAACCAGATAGTCGGCAGAAAATACGCTTATTAAAACAGCAGCCGCTGTAATGATTAACATTAGAACGGCTGCTGCGATTAACCTTTTATTTGGTTGAACCGTTTTGTTTCGGCTCATCAGCTTATTGCGCCAACCTCTTTGTAGTATCTTTCTGCACCGGGATGGAAGGGAACAGAAATGCTGGAAACAGCATATTCAAGGCTCATTTCAGCAGCCTTTTCGTGTGAATATTCATCCTTGTTTTCATAGATAGCCTTTGTGAGCTGGTAAACTGTTTCTTCGTCAAGCTCGTTGCTTACGATGAATGTAGCCTTAACAGCAACAGTTGTTACATCAGCGTCAATGCCGTTGTATGTGCCTGCGGGAACTGTGTAAGCTGCATAGAAGCCGTATTCGCTCTGAAGCTTTGCAAGGTGGTCTGCATCGATTTCAACAAGAACAATGCCTGTTGTTGTTGAAAGGTCTGTGATAGCAACTGTGGGAGCACCTGCTGTGCAGAAGAAAGCATCAATCTTGCCATCCTTAAGAGCATCTGCTGATGCCTGGAATGAAAGATTCTGCTTATCGATATCTTCAAAAGTGATGTCATATGCGCCGAGAATCTGCTGAGCATTGAATTCAACGCCGCTGCCGCTGTCGCCAACGGAAACTTTCTTGCCCTTAAGGTCTGCTACGGTCTTGATGCCCGAATCAGCCTTTGCAACGATCTGGCAAACCTCTGCGTATGCTGCACCGAGAGTTGAGAAGCTCTTGATTGCGCCAACATCTGCAAAGAGGGATGTGCCGTTATATGCATAGTCCATAACGTCATTCTGAACAATAGCCATATCAACGATACCGTCATCGATATCAAGGATGTTAGCCTTTGATGCGCCTGATGAGTTAATCATAAGCTGTGCACCGGTTTTCTCTTTGAGAAGTGAAGAGATAACGTTGCAGAAGCCGTAGTATGTGCCGGTTGAACCGCCTGTGCCAACATTGATTTTGATTGATGAGAGATCGCCTGCAGCAACATTGTTGCCTGCTTCGGGATCAACGGGTTTATCGCCGCAAGCTGTCATAAAGAGCATTGCGAAAACAAGAACTACCGAGAGAATTACTGCTAATTTTTTCTTCATAATTTCCTCCTGATTTTCTTCCGCATTACATAAAAATCCACTCCGCGGAATTAATTTAGAATTATTATACAATATATTTTATAAATATGCAAGCCCTATATTTAAAATTGCATAAGTCATTGATTTATATTTTAATTTGTGCTATGCTGATAGCCGAAACGGAGTGATTCTATATGAACAAAATATTAAAATCATTTTTAACGGGACTCACCCTGCCTTTGACCTTTGCAATGGGAACTCCCCATAAATTCAAATCAGCAAAATTCAGAAGAGAAGAGCCCGCACCGCTTAAGTTCGGCGTCGACGGCAAATTCAGAATTCTGCATATCACCGATATTCACGATGTTGAACCCGAAATGGATGATGACGAAAACAGAGAAATCCCCGAAAGCCGCGATAAAGAAACAATCAATGTTATAGAAAAACTTGTTGAGAAAACCAACCCTGACCTTGTTGTTTTCGGTGGCGATAACATAAGCGGATACTGGGAAGAATTCACCTACAATTATGTTCAGAGCACCATCAAAAAGATAACCGAGCCCATAACCAAACGCAATATTCCCCTTTGCGTTGTTTTCGGTAATCACGACGGTGAGGAAGGCTTTCACACCGAATTTCAGATGATGCAGTATATGGAATATCCCAACTGCCGTTCAAATATTAATGATGCCGATGTTTACGGCTGCGGTAACTGCTGTGTAACAATAAAAAGCAGTAAAGATGATAAAGACGCATTTGCAATCTGGCTTATAGATTCAAACGATTATCAGCGCAATTCAGAAGGCGGACTTTCATATGACTGCGTTCACGCCGACCAGATAGCCTGGTATGAAAAGCGTTCTGCTGAACTGAAAAAGGCAAACGGCGGCAAACCTCTGCCCGCAATTCTTTTTCAGCATATGCCCGTTCAGCAGGAAAACGACGGCTTTGCAGAGGTTACTGCTGATGATGATTACACCTTTGAGCGTGACGGAAAATATTTCAAATTCGGTCACGAAATAATCGAAGGCAGAATCAGAGAAACACCCTGCCCGCCCTCTCTTGAAAATAACCACAGAGAGCAGTTTGAAAGCTGGAAAAAATGCGGAGATATCGTTGCTGCATTTTTCGGCCATGACCACGTTAACGATTTTCACATCAAAATTGACGGAATAAGCCTTTATCAGACTCTCGGAGCAGGATATTTCACCTACGGAAAAGAGCGCGGCGGCAGACTGATTGTTCTTGATGAAAACGAGCCTGAAAATATTTATTCGGAATCAATTGAAATTGAAAGAATAACAACTACAGAGATATAAAAAAACCGCACCTTTGCAAAACGCAAGGGTGCGGTTTTTCTTTAGAACAAATAATAATTGAGCAGTTTTCTTAAATCGGCATAAGCGGAACAAAATCTGTTACGCAAGCTTTCGATAAAAGCCGCAAAACCGTTGATTTCATTGGCATTTGCCTTTTCCTCGCCTGTTGCGGTGCTGTCAAAAACAAAGGCAAATCTTCCACCGGGTGCAGCATCGCCATTCTGATAAAAAGCCAATGCATCTGAACCCAGAAGGTTATCTGACCACTTGAAATTGAATTTAACATCTTCGCCCGTGAGACCGAGTGTATTTCGGGGAATTTCAATCTGCAAAACATTGCCGTTTACGGAATAATTAAGCTTGCAAACCTCTTCAAATTCAATTCCGCCCTTGCTTCTTTCAAGGCTCGCCTTGCCGTTTTCGGGAGAAAGTCTGTTAACAACGAACTCAAAGCCCTCCCAGTTTGCGGAAAGTCCGCTTGTGTCGGTATCAATAAGCAGACGCATCCAATCGGAATCGGTTGACGGTGTCAGATTATCGGCAGTTTTTACATAGAAATAAACATTTTCGTCGTCATAGGCAACCTTTGCCTGAACAATATCATTTCTGAATGTATCGTTTTTATAGTAACAGCCCTTCCAACCGATGCTGTCGCGTTTTTCAGAACCCTCATAGTGATTATATTCGGGCAAAACAGCATTCCATTGAGAAACATTACCGTTTATATCAATAGTTTTTTCTGCGTCGGTTTCGGGCAATGCATCCGCACCCTTGAAACGGCGCACATTTTCAACAAGCTGATAATAATAATGGTCTTTGAGCACTCCGTTTGAAGGCTCAATATCTCTGCTGTATTTGGGGCTGTATTGGTCAGGGAAAGCATTTTCGGTTCCCATCCAATTTTCCCATCTGCCAGCTATCCACTCGTTGAAGCCGGTTACAAAAATAACATCGGGGTCCTGCTCAATCGCATAATCCCATTGCTGCTGAAAATTAAGACCGTAAAGATAAGCATTTTCGGTGTTCATATCAACAACGATATTTTCGCCCGCATAAGAATAGCTGTAGGAATAATCTCCCTCGGCATATCCTCTGCCCTGAACGGTTCCCTCGGGGCAGTTCATAGCATTAAGACCGTTTTCGTTTGCATTCTGCGCAACCGAAACACACATCTGCTCAACCGAACCAAAAAGTTTCTTTCCGAACTTTGTTTGCGGATAATCGGAGCACCAACCCCAGGTATCATCAAGGTATCTTGTATCTTCTGCAAAATAAGTTGCCTCGTTATCTCTGAAAGTAAAGAAATCAAATATTTCTTTATCCTTTTCATTCTCAATGTCAAGAGCACCGATATCCGCCATCAGCATAGGTTTGTTATCCCACATAAACCAGAAATCGCTGTATCTGTTTTTGCTGTAGAGATTATCGTAAATGTCATAAAGCTGGGTGCGTGTATCTTCTTCTCCCCCGAAATTGAGTATGAAAGAAATATCGGGCGCATCAACGCCGTCTGCCCTTGCTTCGCTCCATACTTTAAGCAAAGCTTCATACCCATCGGTGAAAACCTGAGTTGCATTTGTTGTGTCAAAGAAAACAACATCTATATCTGCATCGGCAAGAAGTTCCGCATGCTTGCGAAGAACATATTCATCAAGATTTGAGTAAAATCCGTAAAGAGGCTCGCCCCAGAAATAAGGTCTGCCGTCATAGGTATTATTCCATGCGGGGTGTTCCCAATCGTTGACCGCTTCGGGATATTTATCAAGAACACTTCCCGTTGTTATCGGCTCATGGTCATAAACCCAGGGATAATGCCATGTCCAGTAAAACATTGCAACGATTTTATCTTCTTTTTTATTTCCGACCTCATCGTTGAGCGAAAGAATTCTTCCGAGACCGTCAACCGCTGCCCAGGTTGAGGGAAGAATTTCTTTTTCATTTTCACCCGTTGCAAAGGTAACGGAAACACCTGTTAAAACAGCAACGCAAAGTAATATTGCAATAATTTTTTTTAGCATAAAACTCCCCTTTTCTGTAAATATCTGTTTTTATTATAAATCACAAAACCCGTTTGTGCAATATTCAATAAAAAATCCCCGAACCGAATTCGGGGATTTACTTTATTATTTTTCAATTTTAACCTGCACGGGCTTACGATTTTTGAAATAAGTTACATATTTAAAGCCACAGTTTTCTGCAATTTCATAGCCGTTATCTATGCCTGCACCGACATGCTCTGTAAAATGAGCATCCGAACCGAGAGTCAGCAATTCACCGCCGAGTTCTCTGAATCTGCGCACATAGTTTTCCGTAGGCATTGTTTTGCCGATGGGTTGTCTTAATCCGCTTGTGTTGATTTCAAGAGCTTTTCCGTTTGCGATAAGCACTTTGAATATTTCATCAGCAACATCATCAAATCTTGCGGGGTCAATATCCGTTCTGCCCGACTGAACGATATATCTCATAGGATATGTGAGGTGAGCGAGAGTATCAAATCCGTTCCACTTTGCGAGAATAAGCTCTTCTTCAAAATATTTATCAAAAAGAGCATAGATTTCTGCCTGAGAAAGGTTGGGATAATCAAGGTCGCTGAAATCAGGCATTCCTCGAAGATTATGGATTGAACCGATTACAAAATCATAATCGTAGCGAGCAAGCGATTTTTCAGTTAAAGGCAAATCATAGGTGGGCTGACCCATTTCGATTCCGCGAAGCAATGTTATTTTGCCGTCAAAAGCTTTTTGAGCGGCGCATATACCCTCGTAGCTTGTTTCCTGACGGGTGCCGAGATTGTGTCTTTCATAAAAATCAACATCAAAATGGTCGGTAATTGCAATAACCGAAAGCTCATTCTTAACCGCTGATTCACACATAAGCTCTGCGGAATAATTTCCGTCAAATGAGCTTTTGGTGTGCATATGCAAATCAATTCTGTTTTTATAAACAGCCATTTAATCACCTCATTTTTAACTCCGTATAATATAACACAAAGCGTTCTGTGTGTCAAACTTTACTTCTTTGATTGACAACTTTTCAAATAAAATATATAATTATTTTGTAACAAAAACAGAAAGGCGGCAGAAAAATGGCATTTTTAAAAACAGCGATTTCCTTCTTGCTTATTATGCTTACCTATGCATCAAATTCGCTTTTTGCGGCAATTCCCGGATTTATTCCCGAAGCCAAAAGCGAAGCTGAACTTTACGCAATGGAGGACACCATAAAAGATTATCCGTTAAACGAAGAGATAACCGTTATCAAAAGCTCCAGGCTTTCTTCTTCGGCTCTTCGCACAGTTGTTGCTCTTCAGGGTATCGTTGCAAAAACAAAGCCTTCAATTTTTGTTGACTATGGCAATGCAACTTCAAAACACGCAATAAACGAGCTTTCCGCTGCAGGCTACACCATTTCGCGTACCGATGCTGACGGAAACGAATGGAACCTTCCTTCGATAATTAAAAAATTTGCTCCTTATCTTACTGATAACGGATATGTTCTTTATTCATCGATTGATGACCACGGTCAGATCAACACCGCAACAAACTATTCAACTCTTTACAGCTGGCTTGCAGTTCCCGAAGAAGTTGAAGAAACCGTTATTGCCCTCGGTCTTACCAAAAAGAAAGATATCAGCGACGATATTATAGATAACTCATATCTCCGCAAATTCTACAACCAATATAAGGATGAATTCAGAGACGATCTTCTTGTTCATCAGTACAGCTACGCACACGGTGTGAGAGATCTTGCTATTCAGCAGAACGCCTTTGTTGTTTATGTTGATGACAGCGACTGGGCGGGAAGAGTTTTCAGAAACAGCATTTTCCGCAATCTCAAGCCTGCTTCAATGATTCTTGGCTGGTGCCAGTATGAAGTCAAGTTCACCCAGATGATTTCAATGTTCGGCCACTATATTATCCCTTCCGATCATTCATATAACACAAGCTTGCTTGCTTCATTTGAAGCTTGCGACGGAATTATCGGTCAGAAACAGACCGAGTCCGTAACACTTGACCCCACAAAGCATTACATCTCCATTGTTTACAGCGACGGTGACAATGCACAGTGGATACAGAACGGCTTCAGGGAATACCACACATGGCAGAACTATAACAACAATGTTCCCGTAACCTGGACATTCCAGCCTCATTTGCAGCAGATGTCAACAACTGACATCAAGCGAACCCTCAGCAACAATAAAAATGCAACCTTTATAACAGGACCCACAGGTGCGGGTTACGCAAGAGTCAGCTTTATGACACACAAAGATCTTGTGGCATTCTCCGATATGATCGCATCGCAAATGCTTAAATCAGGTATGACAACAATGACTCTGCTTGATGAAATCAAGGTTAACAGCGATAAAAACCTTATTGCATCAAAACTTAAATATTTCGCAAGATACGACAATATTCACGGCGGTGTCCTTCAGCTTGACCCCGATTATTATGGCGGCGGTCACGGCGAAGTTTTCTTTGTTAACGATAAGCCTTTTGTAAGCGTAAGACATTCACTCTGGTACCCCAGCGGTAATGCTGAAGAGGTTACAAATGAATGGCTCAAGGAACAGGCCGATATTGTTAACTCATATCCCGCAGACATCAATTCAATCAACGGTTTCTCGGTAATCAATGTTCATCCCTGGACTGTCGGTCCCGATGATCTTGCTTATTTTGTAAGCTGTCTTGACGAAGACATTGTTGTTATTACCGCAGACCAGATGATTGACGCTCTCTCCCGCAGCATTCCTCACGAAAATGCAAAACCCGAATAAAGGAGTAAAGAAATGAAAAAAAGAATTATCTCTCTCGCACTTGCTCTGTGCCTTGTTTTCGGTGCAGCACTCCCCGCTTTTGCGGCAGACACAACCTCACCTCTCAAGTTTGACGAAAACGGCGAATTCAAAATTCTTCACCTTTGCGACTGTCAGGACGGCTATCCCGCAAAAGAAAAGATGTTTACTTATATCAACTTTATGCTTGACATATACGAACCCGACATTGTTGTTCTCGGTGGCGACAACTGCGTTTGCATTGAAGAAGACAAGGACGATGCAATAAAGGAGCTTGTAGCACCTTTTGTTGAGCGCGGAATTTATTTCACTCTTGTTTTCGGCAATCACGATGATGAGCAGGGCGTTGACAAAGAAACTCTTCTCACAATGTATCAGAAGCACGGCGGAAAATATTGCCTTGCATATGATGCTGACCCCGCATTGAGCGGCTGCGCAAACCATAATCTACCCGTATATGCTTCCAAAGGCGAAGAAATTAAATTCAACCTCTGGATGCTTGATACCGGCTCATATGTTTATGATGAAAACGGCGACAGACTCGGCTACGACAGCGTAAGAGATGACCAGGTAAGATGGTATGCTGAAACAAGCAGAGCTCTTGAAGCAGAGCAGGGCAAGAAAGTTCCCTCTCTTGTGTTCCAGCATATGATAGTTCAGGAAGTTTATGATGTTATGTTCCCCAAGGCATATATCAAAATCCCCTATCTTACCGAAACCTACGGCAACAGAACATATTCCGTTGTTAACCCTGACACAAGCGCTTTCAAAGGTCACTACTTTGAGGCTCCCTCACCCGGTGTTTACAATTACGGCGAAACTGACACAATGATAAGCAGAGGCGATGTTCTCGGCATTCTCGTAGGTCACGACCACGTAAACTCCTATGAAGTAAAATACAGCGGAATGAAGCTTATCAACACCCCCGGCATTTCATTCAGCGCATACGGAAATCAGTTCGTAAGAGGCAGCCGTCTTATTACAATCAGCGAAGATGATCCCTGGAATTTTGAATCCGAGGTTATAACTGTTAACGACCTTGCGTTAAGCAATGACGAATATTCAGAAGCTTCAGGAATCGGCAAAATCAAGGCATTCGGCTGGAAAGCTCTTGAATGGTTCCATCTTATTCTCAAAAACATTTCAGCACCCATTGCATTTATAATCTATTAAATAAAAAGTGAAAGCTCCTCTGCTTTATGCAGGGGAGCTTTTGCATCTGTTTAATTATTGGTAAGCTTTGCGGTCTGTCTTTGTGCCATAACAAGCTTTGCGTATATTCCGTTTTGCACAAGCAAATCTCTGTGAGTTCCGATTTCGGCAATTCTGCCTTTTTCAATAACCACAAGTCTGTCTGCGTTACGGAGGGTTGCAAGTCTGTGGGCAATCGCAAAGGTTGTTCTGCCTTTGACGAGCTTCGCCAATGCATCCTGAATAAGACTTTCGGTTTCAGGGTCAAGAGCACTTGTTGCTTCGTCAAGAATAAGAATTTCGGGGTTTCTCAGAACAGCTCTTGCTATTGATATTCTCTGGCGTTCACCGCCTGAAAGATTGTGACCGTCTTCACCGACAACGGTGTTATAGCCATCGGGCAATTTCATTATGAATTCGTGGGCGTTTGCCGCCTTTGCCGCCGCTATAACCTCACCCGGTTCAGCTGTTGAACGCGCATAGGCAATGTTATCATAAACCGTGCCCGCAAAGAGAAATGTTTCCTGAAAAACTACGCCGATTTTCTCTCTGTATTCGGTCTGATTCATATCTTTAATATCTTTACCGCCAACGGTTATTGAACCCATATCGGCATCATAAAGCCTCATAATTAGATTGATAAGCGTTGATTTGCCTGCACCCGAATGACCCACAAGACCAATCATTTCGCCCTGCTTCACGGTAAAGCTTATATCCTTGAGAACGGGCTCATATGCTTTGTATCCAAAGCGTACATTATCAAATACCAAATCTCCGTTGAGGTTTGCGGGAACGGTTGTTTCGGCATCCTCAATGCCCTGCTTTTCATCAAGAATTTCAAAAATCTTGATAAGGCTTGTTGCAACCTCGCCGAGTCTTCTGGGGAGGCTTGCAATCCAGCGCAAAGGCTGATAAATATATGCAAGAAACAAAGTGAATTCAAGCATTTCGCCAAGAGAAATCGTGCCCTCAAGCACCATTCTGCCACCGAAATAAAGAACAAAGAATTCGCCTATTCCCATAAAGAACGAAAGGAACGGAAAAACCTTTGCCCAGAGTTGTTCGTTGCTTGTTGAAATATCGGCAAGCTTTCTGCAGATGGCATCGAATTTTTTAATTTCTCTGTCTTCGCTTCCGAATGTTTTAACAACTCTTATGCCTCTTACAATATCGTGAAGCACGGAGTTTGAACGGGAATCGCATCGCCATTGTTTTTCGTAACGCAGATGTATATATTTCCAGAAGCTTCTGATTGCAAATATAACTGCGGGAACGGGAACAAAAACAAGAAATGTCAGAAGCGGGCTTATACTCAGAAGAATAATCAGAATCGCAACAAACATAACAAGCTTTTCTATTGCATACATTCCCTGCTCGGAAACAAAGCGTTTGACAACCTCGGTATCTCTTGTTATTCGTTTCATCAGGTCGCCCGCAGTTTTTTTGGACATTGACGAAACCGAAAGCTTCTGCACCTTATCATAAACCATTATTCGAAGGTCGTTTGACATTCTTGCACTGATTTTGTTGGTTCTTCTCTGGCTGAAAATATGGAATACCTGACCGCCTATCTGCGTTAACATAATAAGCAGAACAATGCCGATAATTCCTTTTATTGCAGCCTCTCCGCTTACCGACGGATTGTTGAAATATCCGTCAACAAGTTTTGCATTGAGTATCGGCAACAGTGCCGAAAGACCCGTTGCAAAAGTGAGAAGAACTCCCGAAACGGCAAGCGAAGGAAGATACTGCTTTATCATTCCGAAAGTGCGTTTTACAAGATAGCTCTTTTCTACACAGAAAAGGCACACATCAACGCCCTTGGGATAATGCCTGCCGCATTTGGGGCAAACCCTGAAATCATCTCGCGAAAGCTCGGTTTCTTCTCCCGTTTTTATATAGTGGTTAACAACCTTGCAGAATTCGCCTATTTCATCAACGCACGACATTGAAAAACGGCATATATGAAGGCTCTTTTCGGCAGTTTCGGTTGCATTTGCAGGCACAAGTTCAAGAGTGCCGCAGCCAACATAGGTTCTTTGCAGAAGCTCACCCGCACCGCTTACGCAGGCTTTGAAAACCTGCTCCCCGTTTTCGGTTGCAGTTATTTCGCCGTTTTCAAATATAAGCTCGCCTCTGCATATACTGCCGTTTGCAGCAAGGTCATATTCAACTTTATTTTGCACTTGGTTCACCTCTTTCCTTTAAATAACCGCTGTATCAATAGAGATAAGGCTCTAATTTTCTGCGGCTCTTTGCGGGAATTGACGCAAAATCAATTATTCTGAATCGGTTGCCGTCAATATCAATAAGGTCAATTGCATCGCCATGCTGACGGATGCTCTTTGAAATATCCCTTACGGTAAAGGATTTTTTGAATTCACCGATTTTAACATCAAAATAAAAATGTCCCATTTTTTCTTTAATGGATTCGATTGAGCTTATAACGGGGCAATAATAGCGCTGCGAGAGCTCATAATCCATAAGCTCCTGCTGCTGTTTTGAAAAATCCGCCATATGCTCAACTATTCCGATTTCATTTTTCTCAACATCCGAAATGCAGATATAATCATTCGGAAAATTAAGCGGAAGCGAACGGCTTAAGATAACCCTTTTATATTCATTTCCGTTGATTGTTGCCGCAAGAAATCCGTTTTCATTCTTTGAAAAAACGCAGGTTTCGGGAGAAACATATTCCGTTTTAAGCGTTTCGGGTGAAATTGTGTTTGCCTGATTACTGTTCATTATTATTCCTCCTCTGCAATTTCTTCTTCGGCACCCGTGCCGATACCGATTGTTTTGAGGGCTTCCGACTGAATTTTATATTGCTTATAGAATTCGCCTTTTTGACGGATAAGCTCTCCGAAAGTGCCGTATTCCGTAATCTTGCCTTCATTTATAACTGCAAGGTAATCGGCATCTCTCAGGGTTGAAAGTCTGTGGGCAATGGCAATGGTTGTTCTTCCGTCTTTAAGTTTTGTTAACGAATGCTGGATATTGCGTTCGGTTTCGGTATCCATCGCCGCAGTTGCCTCATCAAGAATGAGTATTTTGGGATTTTGTATTATCGTTCTTGCAATTGAAATTCTTTGACGTTCACCGCCCGAAAGCTTCTGACCGCCTGCACCGACTCTTGTTTCATAAGCATCGGGAAGCTTCATTATAAAATCGTGTGCCGACGCCGCTTTCGCCGCCGCAATAACTTCACTCATTGAGGCATCGGGTTTTGCGTAGCGGATATTATCGGCTATTGAGCCTATGAAAAGATAAATATCCTGCGAAACAAGACCGATGTTGCGGCGAAGCTCGGAAAGCTTCAAATCACGAACATCAATTCCGTCAATTTTAACATTGCCCTCTTTGGCATCATAAAGTCTTGCAATGAGATTTGCTATTGTTGTTTTGCCCGCACCCGTTTTGCCTACGATGCCGAGCATATCGCCCGCCTTAACCTGAAGGCTCATTTTTTTGATTATGGGTCTTGCAGGCTCATATTCAAATTCAAGCTCGTTGATTTCAATATCACCGCGAAGATTATCAAAGCTTACTGCGTTTTCTTTTTCTGTTATTTCGGGCTTTGCATCGCAGATTTCAAAAACGCGCTGTGCCGAATCGGCACATCTTGCCCACCAGTTTGATACCCACGAAAGAAAATCAAACGGTTCACGAAGAAGCTCAAGATAAACAATATAACTCAGAAGAGTTCCCGTTGTCATTTCACCCTTTGCAACCATAACACCGCCAACACCGAGAACAAGAGTTGAAAGCGCCATAACAAGAATTTCAATTATCGGGAACAGCGTTGCTTCTGAAACGGAAAGCTTGGTTTCCGCTTTCATAAGTTCACCGCTGAGCTTATCAAATCTTTTATATTCATCCTTTTCTTTTGCAAAAGCCTTGATAACGCGCTGACCGTTGATATTATCGCTCACCATAGCCGAAACTCTTGAGCCGAAAAGCCAGTTTCTGTGATGAAGCGAACGGAAAAATTTATCTCCTATAACAAGGAAAGCGGCAAGAATCGGCATTGCCGAAATGATAATAAGCGAAAGCTTCCAGTTCATTGCAAACATAATGGCAACAATGCCTATGATTTTTGCAGTGTCAATAATAACCATAGGAACGCCGTCAATAAAGAACCAATAGATATTATTTGCATCTCTTATTACTCTTTCCATAAGAGAGCCTGTCTGCTTTGACGAATAAAAATTAACCGAAAGTCTTTGCATCGCATTGAAAATGCGGACTTTGATATCATAAACAACCTTGGGCATAACCGCCGCTGTTATGTATTGCTGAATAACCGTAAGCACGGTATTGAGAAGTCTTATTCCGAAAATTGAAAGAACAAGAATTCCGAGAGCCTTGATTATTTCGGCAACCGGCAAACCGTTCGGGTTTGCCAGCACATCATCAAAAAGCGACCTTGTGCTGATTTGCGGAATGAATACCGTAACAACCGAGCTGAGAAGCATAACCGAAATAATAACGGTTATCTGGGGAACATATCCGCCGAAGAATTTGAAAAGTCTGACTGCCGTTGCAGATTTTTTATTGCATTTGGGGCAAAAATCCTTATCAGGCGGGCAAGGCTTTCCGCATTTTTTGCACTTCTTTTCTTCCGGCTCCGCTGAAACGGGAATTTCCGCCTCACCCTTGGTTTTATATGAATTGAAAGCTTTGATAAAATTCTCAAACTGCGCAATTCTGCCTATTGAAAAACGGATAAGGCTGATTTGTTCGCCGTCTTTTTTCATAATAAGTCTGCCCGTTGAAACATATCGCTCGGTTTCAAGCGAATCAACATCATCAATGGGTATGCTCTGAATTTCATTAACGGTAAACTTCGGCTCTATTCTGCGATTTTTTCTTTTTGATTTAACTATTTCTTCTTCGCCGAGAGCAATATAAAGCCCTTTTTCATCAAAAGAAAGCCAAGCCGAGCAATAACACGCTTCGTTATCCATATCGCCCGTGCAGCAGAAAATCAGATTTTCTGTTGAAAGCCCCGCCTTTTCAAGCTCCGCAATCAAAGGTTTCGGAAACTTACCTTTTTCGCTCTTCGGAGGCTTCGGCATTTTTTCTTTTTTCTTTCCCATAAGGTCACCACCTTAAGTTGTATTTTAAACTAAAATTCACCAAATTAACAGTCTTGTAAAAATCGAACGGATATGCTATAATAAGTATACAGAAAAACAAAAACAGCACCGTCGGCTCGCCCGAAAGTGCTGTTATTTTTTATGCAAAATCACAAGGATATAAAAAGCGAACACAACACATCGGATTTTTCAGGTATTCTGATATTTCTCATTGTCATTATGTTCGCCCCCTTTCATTATATTTCCAAATAAGTATAAACCCATCGCAAAAACTTGTCAATAAATATTACTAATATTATTTAGATAACTCTGATTTTGTTCGCTTTTGAATAAGCTTCAATTAATCGGCAAAGCTTTTGTGCAACAGCCTGCGCATACTCTTTCTGCATAACCCGAAAATACAGCGTATCCCACGTATTATTATAAAACATTATAAATTCCACACCCTCAATACTGCAGTTATAATTAAAAATATCAAAGGGTGCATAACTTACCTTTGAATGCAAAAGTCCGCTGTTTTTCAGGATATCCTCTAAAAACAACACCTGCGCACTCTGACCCTTGCCGATTCTGAAATATCTTTCGGGAATATACTGTCTTTGAAAAAACTCAAGTTCAAAGCAATCTTCTTTGTTTTCTTCCGAATCAAAATAGCGAATTTTTATCATACCAACACCTCATTTCACTTGCTATTTTAGCAAACGGGGTGTCCGTTAAAACTCTCTTTGGTTTACTGAAATACGGTTTTCAGCGTTTTCAAGGTGTAATAATCAATAAAAATCAGCACCTTTTCATTCTCCAGCAGACATTCGACAAGATAGCAATATTTTCTGCTTGAGCCCAAATCGGCACAGCAGAGTCTGCTTCTTTGCAATATCAGGTTTTCGGGTATAAGCTCTGAAATATCTGGATTTTCTTTCAATTCGGCAAGCTCTGCAGGATAGTTCAAAACGAATCCGCTTGCATCATATCCTATTATACCGCACTCACCGAGGCATATTTCAACATTTACCGCTGCAGGCAAAAAAAGAATCCCGTTTATCACGGGAGCCATAGCAAATTTTGCAGAAAAATCGCCGTTTTCAGCATAAACAAAATCATAATCGGCGCAGCCGAGTTCATTCATCAGTTTGCCCGCCGATTCCTCTGCCTGCAAAAAAGAAAACTGCGGATTAACGCATATATGGTTTGTTATAACACGGCAAAGTTCTCCGCCGTATCTGCAAACGTTTATAACGGTTTCGTTGTGATAAAATCTGTAGGACTGCACTCCGTTAACCGTTTCTTCCCCCTCACTGCGAAGAAGTGAAGCTTTTATGCCTGCAAATTCCGCAGCTTTTTCTTTTGCCTGCTGAAGCGTAACTTCATTATTTTGCGAGGTCTGCATCACCGCAGCGGATGCATCTGCAAAACGCGAAAACAGCTCGCTTTCTTTGCCGTTTGAAAAATCAAGCACCTTTTCAAAATATTCCGTGCTCTTTTTTTCGTATATCTTCCCTGCTTCAACAAGCGAATATTCGCCGCTTACCACCGCATTCGCAACATCGCTCAGATGATAATAAAGCTCTTGTGCGTAATCTGAAAAATCAAGCGCATTTTTTCTTTGTTCTTCATTTATTCCGTGAGAAAAGCTTTCCGCAAAAGAATAAACACCGTTAAGAAAGGCTTCTGTGTTTTTAATATTTTCACTCTCAAAGCAGGATAAACTGCCGAGCGCCCCCGTTGTTCCGGCAATAACAACCCCTGCCGCTTCCGCAGCCTTTTCATCAGAAGAAACCGCAAGAATCCTCAAAGCTCCGCTAACTCCGTGAACATATTCGCAAAGAGAAGTAAGCCCCGAAAGACGCACTCTGCCCAAAGCATCTTCATACACCGCTTTTGCACGGTTAAGAACCATTCCGCTTGCGGCAAAGAATACGGCAAACGCCGCAACAAAAGAAATTATTCTGATAACAACACGCTTTTTCATAAAAAAATCACCCTGCTTTCACTTTTTAGTGTTGCAGGGTGACTGTATTTTATTAATGGAAAATTATTTAATAAGCGATACGCCGCTCATCTGTGCAGGCTTTTCAAGACCCATAATATCAAGCATTGTGGGTGCGATATCGCAAAGCTTGCCGCCTTCTTTGAGTTCACATTCGTGACCAACTACAACAAAAGGAACGGGATTTGTTGTGTGTGCGGTGAAGGGTGAACCGTCAGGCTCAAACATCTTATCTGCGTTACCGTGGTCAGCAGTGATAAGAGTTACGCCGCCCTTTGCGGAAACAGCATCAACAACCTTGCCAACGCAGGTATCAACAGCCTCAACAGCCTTTACTGCTGCTTCAAATACGCCTGTATGACCAACCATATCGCAGTTTGCGAAGTTGAGAATGATAACATCGTATTTATCTGTTCCGATTGCTTCAAGAAGCTTATCGGTTACTTCGTATGCGCTCATTTCGGGCTGAAGGTCGTAGGTTGCAACTGCGGGTGACTTAACAAGAATTCTATCTTCACCCTCATACTGCTTTTCAACACCGCCGTTGAAGAAGAATGTTACGTGAGCATATTTTTCAGTTTCTGCAATTCGGAGCTGGGTCATACCCTTTGAGGAAAGATATTCGCCGAATGTGTTATCAAGAGTCTGGGGCTTGAATGCAACCTGAACATTGGGCATTGTTGCATCATACTGTGTCATACATACATAGTAAAGACCCTTAAGCTGTTCACGCTCAAAACCGCTGAATTCACCGTCAACAAAAGCTCTTGTGATTTCTCTTGCTCTGTCGGGGCGGAAGTTGAAGAATACAACTGAATCGTTATCGGAAACGGGCTGTGCATCCTTTGAAACTGCGGGAACGATGAATTCATCGGTAACTTCGTTTTTATATGATTCTTCAATCATTTCGCAGCCGCAATCGAACTTAACGCCTTCGCACTTTGTCATTGCATCATATGCCTTAACAACGCGTTCCCAACGGTTATCTCTGTCCATTGCGTAGTATCTGCCCATAATTGTTGCAATCTTGCCAACACCGATTTGAGCAAGATTCTTATAAAGGTCTGCAACAAAATCCTTACCCGAGGTGGGAGGAACATCTCTGCCGTCCATAAGGCAATGAACAAAAACCTTTTCAACGCCCATTTCTTTAGCCATTTTAACAATGCCGTAAAGATGAGTGTTATGGCTGTGAACACCGCCGTCTGAAAGAAGACCCATAAGGTGGAGTGCTGAATTATTCTTCTTGCAGTTTTCCATTGCTCCGACAAGAGCCTCATTCTCAAAGAAATCGCCGTCTGCGATTGACTTTGTTATTCTTGTAAGCTCCTGATAAACAACTCTGCCTGCGCCGATGTTGGTATGACCAACCTCGCTGTTACCCATCTGACCGTCGGGAAGACCAACATCCATACCCGAAGCGCCGATATATGTCATGGGATTTTCTTTTAATATTTTATCAAGATTGGGAGTTTTGGCTGCAATGATTGCGTTGCCGTAATCGCTTTCATTCTTGCCGAAACCGTCCATAATGCAAAGAAGCACGGGTTTCTTGCTCATATCAAACATTCCTTTCAAAAATATAGGGGTCGAAAACGACCCCTACAAGAGATTAGGTTTAATTATTTTGAAGCTGCTGCAACGATAGCTGCAAACTTCTCTGCAACGAGTGATGCGCCGCCGATAAGACCGCCGTCAACATCATACTGAGCAAGAAGCTCTGCTGCGTTTGCATCGTTCATTGAACCGCCGTACTGAATAACAAACTTATCAGCAGCATCCTTTGTGTAAAGCTCTGCAATAAGAGCACGGATAACTGCACAAACTTCGTTTGCCTGCTCGGGAGTAGCGGTAAGACCTGTACCGATAGCCCAAACGGGTTCGTAAGCGATGATGATGTTTGCAAGTTCAGCTTCGGAAACGCCTGAAAGAGCAACCTTTGTCTGAAGTCTTACAACCTCTGCTGTGATGCCGAGTTCTCTTTCTTTAAGAACTTCACCAACGCAAAGGATAACCTTAAGACCTGCGTTAAGAGCAGCTCTTACACGGTCACGAACAGTTTCGTCTGTTTCACCGAAATACTGTCTTCTTTCTGAGTGACCGATGATAACATAGGGAACGCCTGCTGCCTTGAGCATTTCAGCTGAAACTTCACCTGTGAAAGCGCCTTTTTCTGCCCAGTGGCAGTTTTCAGCACCAATCATGATGTTTGAGCCTGCTGCTGCTTCCATAGCTGCATAAAGGTCAATATAGGGAGCGCAGATAACAACGTCGCAATCTGCATCTGCAACGAGGGGCTTCATAGCTTCGATGAGAGCCTTTGTCTGCTCGGGATTATTATTCATTTTCCAGTTGCCTGCAATAACAGGTCTGCGGAGTGATTTATCCATTTTAAAAATCCTTTCGATTGCAATTATTTATTACAAATCAATTTTTGATTTCATTAAATGACAACAGAAATTTTGATGAGATTTGGCTTTCGCAGTGAGCACCGCGTATCAGGATACGCAAGCGAACGAGAAAGTCAAAGATCGCAAAATTTATTTGTCATTTACAGCTTCGATACCGGGAAGAGCCTTACCCTCAAGGAATTCGAGTGATGCGCCGCCACCTGTTGAGATGTGAGTCATCTTATCGCCGAAGCCAAGAGTGTTAACTGCTGCTGCTGAGTCGCCGCCGCCGATGATTGTAACTGCATCTGTTTCAGCAAGAGCCTTAGCAACTGAAATTGTGCCTGCTGCAAGAGTGGGGTTCTCGAAAACGCCCATGGGTCCGTTCCAAACAACGGTCTTTGCGCTCTTAACTGCTTCTGCATAGAGTTCTGCTGTCTTGGGACCGATGTCAAGGCCTTCTTTATCTGCGGGAATTGCATCTGCTGCAAAAACTTCTGTTTCGATGGGAGCATCGATGGGGTTGGGGAAGCCTGCTGCTGTAACAACATCAACGGGAAGAAGAATCTTAACGCCCTTTGCTTCAGCCTTTGCAAGCATATCCTTGCAGTAATCAATCTTTGTTTCATCAAGGAGTGAGTTGCCTACGCCGTAGCCCTTTGCTGCAAGGAATGTGTAAGCCATACCGCCGCCGATGATGAGTGTGTCTGCTTTATTGAGAAGGTTTTCGATAACATTGAGCTTATCTGCAACCTTTGCACCGCCGAGGATTGTAACGAAGGGTCTTTCGGGATCTTCAACAGCGTTGCCGAGATACTTGAGTTCTTTACCCATAAGGTAACCAACAGCTGCTTCTTCAACATAAGCTGTTACGCCAACTGTTGAGCAGTGTGCTCTGTGAGCTGCACCGAATGCATCGTTAACATACATTTCGCAGATGCTTGCAAGGTCCTTTGAGAAAGCTTCACCGTTCTTTGTTTCTTCTGCACGGAAACGTGTGTTTTCAAGAAGAACAACATCGCCGTCATTCATAGCTGCAACAGCTGCCTTTGCGTTTTCGCCAACTACTGTATCGTCAGCAGCAAAAACAACTTCCTTGCCGAGCTTCTCGCTGAGTCTCTTTGCTACGGGAGCAAGTGAGAACTTTGCTTCGGGACCGTTCTTGGGTTTGCCGAGGTGTGAGCAAAGGATAACCTTTGCACCGTCATTTATAAGTTTCTGAATTGTGGGAAGAGCTGCATTGATTCTGTTTTCGTCTGTGATAACGCCTTCTTTGAGGGGAACGTTGAAGTCGCAACGAACAAGAACCTTCTTGCCCTTTGCATTAATGTCGTCTACTGTTTTTTTGTTAAGTAAGCTCATTTTTTGTCAATCCTTTCAGAATTTTTTATTGCGGTTAGTCGCATACTTTACCAATTATTTATTTTATATTATTATGTCAAATTTTTCAAGTATTATTTATCGGCAAAATGCCGAATATACATAAGATTACGGCGTTTTTTTCGGCTTGACTTTACAATGTGTTTTTGATAAAATTATTTGGCTGTATAAAATTAACATCTGCCCTCTTAGTTCAATGGATAGAATAAGCCCCTCCTAATTGTTTGTTATGTCGTTCACTTTTTGATGAAAAGTGATTGACAGCGAGTTATTTTGTTCCTATACAATACCATATTTTGCACCCATGCCTCCTTAGTTCAATGGATAGAATAAGCCCCTCCTAAGGGCTAGATATCGGTTCGATCCCGGTAGGGGGTGCCATTTTTGAAGTCGAAAGCCCTTGATATATCAAGGGTTTTCGGCTTATTTGTTTTTTATTAACTCATTGACATTCACCAA
>JAZOVH010000039.1:0-30428 GCA_045658585.1 Acutalibacteraceae bacterium
TCTTGTGAGGAAACGTGAGGAATATCCGCCGCCTCTGAAGTAGCCGTTGTCAGCTGCGTTCCATGTTGTTGCGTTGATAATCTTTTCTGCATCTTCTTCGGTAACGTTGTACCATTCTTTCATGATGCCGTTGCCGTTTTCGTCCTTAACTTCGCCGCAAGCATCAAGGCAGCAAGCGCCTGAGTTGATGAGGTGGATAAATCCGCCTGCATCCTTTGCCTTGCCTTCGATGTCGTAGCCTGTAACTCTCTTAACAGCGTTTGCGCTCCAGTATGTACGAACGTCTGCAAACATCTGGGGTCTGTTGGTAAGTAATTTCATGAAGAGCATACCGATACCGTTGAGAACGTCATTTTCTGTTGCAAGAATATAGGGTTCTCTTACGCCTTCCCAGTCAAATGAGGTGTTGAGAAGAGCTTCTGCGAAGTCAGCGTTGGGATAGAAGTCTGTCCACTGTCTCTGACCCTGGAAGCCTGCTGCGATAGCGTTGTGGCCAACCATTTCTTCTTCACAGCCTTCGGGAAGGTTGGGGTTGCCGTTCATAAGGTCTTTGATGATGCACATCATCTTAACAACGAATTCCCAATCCTTTTCTTTCTCTTCGTCGCTCTTCTTTACGAAATCGGGGTTCTTATCAAAGCCTTCTGTGCACTTTGCCTTTGTCCATGCAAGTGCCTTCTGATATTCAGCCTCGTCATAGATGCCTTCGGACATTCGGCGGATAACTTCAACCTCGTCAACTGATTCAACTCTCATGCCGAGATATTCTTCGATGAAATCGGGGTCGATTGATGAACCTGCAATACCCATGCAGATTGAACCAATCTGAAGATAGCTCTTGCCCTTCATTGTTGCAACAGCAACTGCTGCTCTTGCAAAGCGGAGAAGCTTTTCTTTAACATCATCGGGAACTGTTGTGTCGTCAGCATCCTGAACTTCGGGGCCGTAGATGCCGAATGCGGGAAGACCCTTCTGTGCGTGAGCTGCAAGAACTGATGCAAGATAAACTGCACCGGGTCTTTCTGTTGCGTTGAAGCCCCAAACGCCCTTGATTGTGGTGGGGTCCATATCCATTGTTTCTGAACCGTAGCACCAGCAGGGAGTAACGGTAAGGGTGATGTCAACGCCTTCCTTCTTGAATTTTGCTGCGCAAGCTGCTGCTTCAGCAACTCTGCCGATTGTTGTGTCAGCGATAACAACCTTTACGGGTTCGCCGTTTGAATAGCGAAGGTTTTCCTCAAAAAGAGCCTTTGCGGTTTTTGCCATGTTCATGGTCTGCTCTTCAAGTGATTCTCTTACCTTGAGGGGGCCTCTTCTGCCGTCGATGGTGGGGCGAATACCGATAACGGGATAATCGCCGATAAGTCTGCTTTTTGCCATAGGTATCAATCCTTTCTATGTTTGATGAATTTATTTTTTATTTCACAACCGCTTTGAATCTTTCGTATGCCTCTGCCCAGGCAGCTGCATTTTCGGGAAGATATTCGGCGGTGTTTTCGCTTTCACGGACTATTTTTCTTGCTTCGGTAACATTTTCAATTGCGCCGCAGGCAAGAAGCTGAACGCAGATATTGCCGAGAACCGTTGCTTCAATGGGGCCCGCAACAACCTTGCGGTTGCATGATGATGCGGTCATCTGACAAAGGAGAGTATCCTTTGTGCCGCCGCCGATAACGTGGATTGCGGGGTAGGTTTTGCCTGTGCAATCTTCAAGGTTATCAAGGGTAAGGCGGTATTTCATTGCAAGGCTTTCATAGATGCATCGCATAACCTCACCAACGCTTTCGGGCACAGCCTGATTTGTTTTGCGGCAGTATTCGCGAACTCTTTCGGGAATGTTGCCGTGGGGCACAAACTCGGGCGCATCGGGGTCTATGAAGCACTTGAAAGGCTCTGCCGCAAGAGCAAGTTTTTCAAGGTCAGCATAGGAATAGCTGTTGCCGTGTCTGTTCCAATGGCGGCGGCTTTCCTGAATGAGCCAAAGACCGATGATATTTTTAAGGAAGCCAACGCTTGAATCGTAGCCGCCCTCGTTGGTAACGTTCATTGCGATTGATTTTTCATCAACAATCGGCTCTTTAAGCTCTGTGCCGAAAAGTGACCAGGTGCCGCTTGAAAGGAAGGCAAAATCGCCCTCTTCGCTCGGAATTGCGGTTATTGCGCTCTGGGTATCGTGGCCGCAAACGCTGATAACATCGGTTTCGGGGATTCCGCATTCGGTGCATATATCCTCTCTTACCTTGCCGAGAGTTGTGCCCGAAGGAACGATTTCGCAAAGCAGGCGGGAGGGAATTCCGAGGCGGTCAAGCAAGCCCGTTGCCCAGTTCTTTGTTTTCAAATCAATCATCTGCGAGGTGGTTGCGATTGAATATTCGGTTGTCTTTTTGCCCGTGAGCATATAGCCGAAAAGGTCGGGCATAAAAAGAATTTTATCTGCTCTTTCGAGCATATGAGGTCTGTATTTTTTGAGGGCATAGAGCTGATAAACTGTGTTAAGCTCCATAAACTGAATGCCCGTTGTGCCGTAAAATTCGCTGTTGGGAACTGTTTCTGCACACTCTTCAATAAGACCCTTTGTGCGTTCGTCTCTGTAGTGAACGGGGTTTTCGAGCAAACAGCCGAATTCGTCAATCAGACCGAAGTCAACGCCCCAGGTATCAATACCGATGCTGTCAAAAGCGGCAACTTCCTTTGCTTTGATGATGCCCTGCTTTATTTCGTGGAAAAGGCGGAGCACATCCCAATACATTGTATCGCCGATTTTTACGGGGTCATTTGAAAAGCGGTGAACTTCTTCAAGAGAGATTTTTGTGCCGTCAAAGGTGCCGAGAATGGCTCTGCCGCTTGAAGCACCGAAGTCAATAGCTAAAACTCGTTTAATCACTGGATAACAACACCTTTTTTGAGAATAATGTTTGCATAAATTGCGGTTTCGCCTGTTGCGATAACAGCATAAGCCTTCTTTGCTCTGTCATAGAAAGCAAAACGCTCAACAAGCTCAATGTTCTTTTCGCCTTCTTCTGCAAGAATGGTCTTTTTATAATCTGCCCAGATGGGAGGAGGATTTGAAGCATCGCCGTTATCCATAAGAGCAACGGGAGCATCAACATAAGTATCGAGAGGCATAAGCTTGAGAATTGCGGAAAGGATTTCATCAACGCCGTGACCGTCAAGACGGATAAGACGCTGAGCGATTGAAGCTGAGGGGAAGTTGCCGTCGCCGATAACGATTTCGTCACCGTGACCCATTTCCATAAGGATTTTCAAAAGCTCGGGTGAAAGAATGGGTGAAATGTTTTTAAGCATAATATCATTCCTTTATGTTAATTTTATTTTTTACATGGTTGCGTACATGCTGTACATATGGCTGTAGATGCCGTCTTTTTCGATAAGCTCGGCGTGGCTGCCCTGCTCTGCAATGCCGTCTTCGGTAAGAACAATAATCTTATCGGCATTTTTGATTGTGGTCAGGCGGTGGGCAATGGTGAGAGTTGTTCTTCCCTTTGCAAGGCGTTCAAGCGATTCCTGAACAAGCTTTTCGCTTTCGTTATCAAGAGCCGAGGTTGCCTCGTCAAGCAGAAGAATGGGCGGGTCTTTGAGGAAAACTCTGGCGATTGAAATTCTTTGCTTCTGACCGCCCGAAAGCTTGACTCCTCTTTCGCCCGTATAGGTGTTGTATCCGTTGGGCAGGGCGCTTATAAATTCGTGGGCACCCGCCTTTTTTGCAGCTTCGATTATTTCTTCATCGGTTGCATCTGCTTTGCCGTAGATAATATTATCACGGATTGTGCCCGAGAAAAGATAAACATCCTGGGCAACAACGCCGATGTTGGAGCGAAGAGAATGAAGAGTTATATCTTTTATGTTTTTGCCGTCAAGCAGAATTTCGCCGCTTTCAGGCTCATAGAATCTGGGAATAAGGTTGCAGAGAGTTGTTTTTCCGCCGCCGCTGGGGCCTACAAGAGCAAGGTTTTCGCCTTCTTTGAGGTGAAGATTGAGATTCTGGAGAATTTCTTTTTCGCCCTTGACATAGCTGAAAGTAACATTTTTAAACTCAATTTCGCCCTTAACATCTGTTATGTCAACGGCATTTTCGCTGTCAATAATATCAGGTTCTTCTTCCATAATCTGGGCGAAACGCTCAACACCCGTTATGCCTCGGCTGAACTGCTCGCTGAAATCAACGATTGTTCTGATTGAACCGAGAAGTGTTGAAATGAGCAGAAGACTTGCCGCAAAATCACCGGGAGAGGTTATGCCTTCTCTCATAAGAATGGCACCCATTGCAATAACAGTTATATATGTTATGCCGTCAATGAGCTTAACGGTTGCGTGGAACTGCGACATATAACGGTGGCTTCTGTTTCTTATGTCAACATAAGCTTCGTTACCCTTTGAAAACTTTTCTTTCTCGGCTTTTTCGTTGGTGAATGAACGAACAACCTTTACGCCGAGAAGGCTGTCTTCAAGTCTTGCGTTGATTTCGCCCGTCTGATGTCTGCCCTCGCGGAATGCGTCGCGCATTTTAGTGCGTGAATATTTGGTGAGGAGAATCATAAGAGGCATAAGAACGAATATGGCGATTGCAAAGCGGATATCCATTGTTGCAAAGATAAAGAAACTTGCAACGAATTTAACAACCGTCATCAGTATCATTTCGGGGAAATGGTGCGACCATTCGGCAACATCGAAAAGGTCGGAGGTCATACGGCTCATAAGCTGACCTGTTTTTGTGTTGTCAAAGAATGTGAACGAAAGCTTCTGCAGATGGTCAAACATATCTTCACGCATTGAATTTTCAATCTTTGTTCCCATCTTATGTCCCCAATAAGACTGGCAGTAGCTTGCAAAGCTGTCGATACAGCGGAGGGCTATGTATGCAACAACGATGGTTAAGATAAGCTCAACCGTAATTCCTTTTGGGTCAATGCTGCTCTGGTCGGTTATTTTTCTGACGATGAGCGGCAGAATGATTTCGCACACCGCCGAAACCGAAGCGCAAAGCAACACGCAAAGCTCTGTAGGCAGATGCTTTTTCAGATAGGGGAAAAAGCGCTTGATGAGAGCTATATTCTTCTGTGTGTTTCCTTTTTTCTCTTTCATATTTTCCCTCGATAATTTTCAATAAAATATCACCTTATATTATCTACCAAAAACTCACATTTGTAAAGCCTTATTTAATAAAAATATTTTATAAATATTATGTAAACTTATTTTATCTTTATTGACCTTGTAATTGTAAAATGATATAATACAATAGATTTAGAATGCCCAATTCTGTCCGAAAGGAAGGCCGAATTATGATAAAGATTTCACCGTCGGTGCTTGCAAGCGATTTTTCAAAGCTCGGAAAAGAGAGCATAAGAATGGAAAACAGCGGCGCGGATTACCTGCATCTTGATGTTATGGACGGCAGATTTGTGCCGAATATAACCTTTGGTGCACCCGTTATTTCTGCAATAAGAAAGCATACGGAGCTTGTTTTTGATGTGCATCTTATGATAGAAGACCCCCTTAAATATATCGGCGATTTTGCAAAGGCGGGTGCGGATATAATAACCTTTCACGCAGAAAGCTCATCGCCCGTTGAAGAAACGATTGATAAGATTATAAAATGCGGCTGCAAGGCATCAATAAGCGTCAAGCCCGCAACACCCGTTGAAGAGATTTTTCCTTATCTCGATAAACTTTCAATGGTGCTTATAATGACTGTTGAACCGGGCTTCGGAGGGCAGTCGTTTATGTATGAAATGATGGATAAAATAAAAACCCTGCGTTCGGAAATCAAACGCAGAGGTCTTGATGTTGATATTCAGGTTGACGGCGGAATAAACGAAAAAACCGTTGAAACCGCCGCCGAAGCAGGCGCAAACGTGCTTGTTGCGGGCAGTGCCGTTTTCAATGCTGAAGACGCATCTCACGCAATAGCGGCTCTCCGCACTCTTGCAGAAAAAGCATATTCAGCTTAAAACCGAAAGCGCATTTCCTGCGGCAATGATTTGCCAATGTTCTTTTGTGAATTCATAAACAAGTTTTTCGCATACCGAAACCTTGCAGAATTCAGAAAAATAATGGCGAAGCCGTGCTGTGTCAAACGGCGAGCTTATTATCAGTCTGTAGTTTCCGTTGCTTTCGTAAAGACTGCTTTCGGTGCAGAAATCCGAATTTTCAAGCCCGTCAACAGCAAGAAAAAGGCTGTCAAGGTCAGAAAATTCGCAAATCAGGCTCTCAACCTGCTTTTTGAGAGTTGATTTTTGTTTTAATCCGTTTTTGCAGTTTTCAAGAATTGTGAACAGAAGAGTGCAACCGCCCTCGCTTCGGGGCACAGCCTCGATTATCATGCGGCGTGAGGGGTCAAGAGTTCTGCCCAGAACCTTGCCTGCGGCATCGAGCACGGTCCAGATAACGCGCCTTGTTTCGATTGTTGAATAATCCATTTCTTCATATGTAATATCCAGCTCCAGCATATCCTGCTCGTTGAGGTCAACGATAATTTTATTTTCGGCAGGAGAATTAATTTTCATTGTTTCAGCCTCCTTGTATTAACATAATATGATTTTCGGGGATGATATTCAATGAATAAATATTGGGAATTCGGAGGTGACCGCTTTGTCGGATAAAATCCAGAAACCGAATATTGTTAAAAGCTCACGCCTTTACGGCGATTATCTTATAATGCTTATCGCACCCGTTCTGGTTTCGCTTTTTTATTACGGAGAGAGAGTTCTGCTCGTTCTTGCCGTAAGCATTGCAAGCGCGGTGATATGCGATTTTGCAATAAGTCTTATTCTGAAAAAGAAGATTTATCTTAAAGATCTGAGCGGAATTTATGCCTCGGCGGCAATAGCAATGATGATGCCCGCGGGCATTCCGCTTTATGTTCCCGCCATTGCATCGGCGTTTGCCGTGGCAGTTGTCAAAGCTCCGTTCGGAATAAAGGCGCCGTTTTCATCAGCGGCGGCGGGCTTTGCGTTTGTTTGCATATGCTTCAAAGAACATATTTTTGATTATTCCGCAAAGGCGGAAGGCAAGCTTCTGGGAGTTTCTTCAATCGGTTCGATGCTTGCAAAAGGAAATTCAGTTCATATTGATGCGGCGAGCATAACCGATATAATAGGCGGAAATGTTGCGGGCCCCATTGGCACGGGCTGCGGAATTCTTATGCTCGGCTGCTGCGCATATCTTTTTGTAAGAAGAAAAAGAGCTTTGCTTGCAACTGCGGGCTTTATTGCAGCCTGCATTGTTTTTGCGGCGGTGTTCCCGAGAATAAATGCATCTGCTTTAACAAGCATTGTGCTTGAGCTTTCGGCGGGTTCACTTATGTTTGCGGCGGTGTTTCTTGTTACTGACCCCGCAATGCTCCCCAAAAAAAGCATTGCAAGAGTTGTTTACGGTGCGGTCTGCGGAATTATTTGTATGATTATGAGATATGCGGGAGCTTTTGAAGAGCCTGTGTGTTTCGCCGTGCTTCTTGCAAACGGACTCAAACCCGTTATAGTGTCCTTTTTTGAAAGAAAGGAGGGCGCCGTAAATGGATAACAAAAGCATTTCGTTCAAAGATATATTTGTTAAAGGTGCGGTTATTTTTAATCCCGTATTGGTTCAGCTTGCAGGTCTTTGCCCTGTAATTGCTGCGGCAACAAGCCTCAGGAATGCGGCGCTTATTTCGGTTGCGTTCTGCGCAGAAATCATAGTATGCTGCGTTTTTGCAAGTGCATTTTTGAAAAAGGTTCCCCGCTGGGTAAGAGTTCCGATACATTTTATGCTCGGACTTCTGATTGTGTGCCCGTTGCTCTATTATATTGAATCGAATGTTCTTATAGATTTGAGCCTCGGTATGAAAATTTTCATTCCGATTATTGCGGCAAATTCCATAACTGCGGTGCATTGCGAGCAGTTTGCGGTTAAAAACAGCGTCAGGCTTTCATTTTTTGATGCAGCGGCGGCAGGAATCGGCACAAGCTTTGTTTTTCTGCTGACGGGTGCTTTGCGTGAACTTATGGGTAACGGAACAATTGGCGGCATTGCCGTTGATTTGCCCGTAACCTTCCGTTCTGCGGCAACGCCTTTCGGCTGCCTTATTCTTCTCGGTTTTATGGCGGCGGTGCTCAAAGCGTTTATTATGAAAAAATATCCCGAATATCTTGAAGAGGGAATAACCTTCAAGAGCCTTTCCGAAACAAAAGAGCCTGAAAAGCAAGAAGAAAAAATTGAGATAAAAACAGAAAAGATTGAAGAAACCGTTGCCGAAGAGCCTGAGGCAGAGGAAGTTTTTGAAGAATTTTTTGCAGTTCCCGAAACGGTTGAAGAAATATCGATAGAGGAATTAATAGCAGAAGAAATAAAAGTTGAAGACGAAATAAAAATTTCTGATTTTGATGAGCTCTTTAAATCTCTTGAGCTTGAAATTGAAAAGAGAATGGAGGGCGACGGGCAATGATAAAAACCATTTCCGATTTACTTCTGACCGCTCTCTATACCGTGCTCATACAAAATCTTGTTCTGAGTATGGGACTCGGGCTCAGCGAATCAATAAGAGTTTCAACCCGACCCGGATTCTTCGTGAGAATAGCGGTTATGATTTCGGGCTTTTCCGTTGTAACAAGCACGGTTTGCAGCCTGATTGATACACTTACCGAGGAAATAACTCTTTCTTATGCGTTGAGGGCGGCTGTTTACGGCGCGGTGCTTGCGGCGGTTTATATAATTGTTGCATTTGTTCTGCGTTTTATATTTAAGGCGGACAGAAAATTTCTTGGTACGCTGGGAATTGCGGCATTCAACACTCTTGTTTTTGCAATTCCGTTTATTGACCATTCTGCGGGCTATTCGCTTGCAGACAGCATCGGCTCGGGCATAGGTGCGGGCATAGCTTTTGTTTTTGCCGCCGCGCTCATAAGCAAGGGTTCTGAATTGCTTGAGAAAAACACGGATATCCCCGAAATATATAAGGGCACACCCGCAATGTTTCTTTATGCGGGCTTGCTTTCGCTTGCTTTTGCGGGATTTTCGGATACGGTATTTTTCAGTTAGGAGTATAACAGCATATGTTATTTCGCAGAGGAACAATAGAAAAGGCGTTAAAGCCGTCACAGCGTAAAAGCATAACCGAGTTCGCAACCCATTTCGGAACGGAGCTCAGTTATGAAGAAAAGATGCGCAATAAAAAAATCGCTCAGGCGATTCTTGTAACGGCGGGTGTGCTTGCACTCATAGGCATCGGATTTTTTGTTACCGATGTTTTGCTTCGCATAACCGAAGTGCCGTATATCAAATAACATTCGCGAGGAGAAAAAATGGATTTTATCCCTTATAATTCAAGGTTAATATATCATAAAAGCCCTTTCGGCGCGGTAAAAGAGGGCGAAGAGGTAACGGTCAGAATAGTGCTTCCCCGCAGCCTTTGCTGCACAGGCGCAAGCCTTGTTGTGACCGCCGATAACGGAAAGCCCGAAATTTATCCCATGAGCTGGGAGCGTATGGAGGGCAGTTACGAGGAATGGTGGATTGTTAAATTCACTCCCGAAAAACAGGGCCTTTATTGGTATCATTTTGCGATTGCATCAAAAAACGGCGGCACAATGATAACCTGCTTTGATAATTCAACGGGCAGACTTTCGCCCGACGGCAGCAGCTTTCAGTTAACCGTTTATTCAAAGGATTTCAGAACACCCGATTGGATAAAAGGCTCTGTTATATATCAGATTTTCCCCGACAGATTCTGCTTCTCGGGTGAAGAAAAAAAGAATGTGCCCGAAGAAAGAGTTTTGCGCTCCGATTGGGGTGAAAAGCCTCTCTGGGAGCCTGATTCGCAAGGAAAAATCAACAGATACGATTTCTTTAAAGGCGATTTCAAGGGCATAGAAAGCAAGCTTGATTATATTGCTTCGCTCGGTGTGGGCTGCATATATCTCAATCCGATTTTCGAGGCACAGTCCAATCACCGCTATGATACCGCAGACTACGAAAAAACAGATTGTCTGCTCGGAAGCGAAGAGGATTTTGCATCTCTTTGCAGAAAGGCAAAGGAAAAGGGCATTGAAATAGTTCTTGACGGTGTTTTCAGCCATACGGGGTCAGACAGCAAATATTTCAACAAAAGCGGAAAATACGGCTCGGGCGGTGCATATAACAGTAAAGAATCCCCGTATTTCAGCTGGTATAAATTCGAGGAATATCCCGATAAATACGGCTGTTGGTGGGGCGTTGACATTCTGCCCGAAATTGACGAAGAAAACAGCAGTTATATTGAATATATAGCGGGCGAAAACGGAATTTTACGCAGGTGGATTCGCTCGGGTGCGGCAGGCTGGAGACTTGATGTTGCCGATGAATTGCCCGATAAATTCCTCGACAGTCTTCGTGATGCGGTAAAGGCTGAAAAATCAGATGCGTATATTCTTGGCGAAGTCTGGGAGGATGCGTCAAATAAAATCAGCTACGGCGAAAGAAGAAGATATCTTCTCGGCGGTCAGCTTGATTCGGTTATGAATTATCCTTTTGCCGATTTGCTTATTCATTTTGCAATAAGCGGAGTTGCAGAAGGATTCAACAACAGAATTTCAGAAATTTGCGAAAATTATCCGAAAGAAGCGGTAGATTGCCTTATGAATCATATCGGCACCCACGACACCTGCAGAGTGCTCAACCGCCTTGCAACGCTCGGCAATTACCGTTCGAGCCATCTTGAACGCTATTCGGGCGGTCTTTCGGATGAAGAAAGAGAAAGAGGCAAAAGACTGCTGAAGCTTATTTCGGTTATGCAGTTCACATTGCCGGGTGTGCCCTGTGTTTATTATGGCGATGAGGCAGGAATTGAGGGCGGCGAAGACCCCTTCAACAGAGGCTGTTATCCTTGGGGTAAAGAGGATGCGGAGCTTCTGGCGCATTACAGATTTCTCGGAAAAATACGCAGAGAGCATAAGGTTTTTGCTCAGGGTGAATTCGTTCCCGTTTCTGCGGCGCTCGGCTGTGTGGCATATGAAAGAAGAAATGACGCAGAAAGAATAATGACCGTTGCAAACCGCAACAGCCACCCCATTGTTTATATTTTACCCGATGAGGGTTATGTTTCTCTGACGGGAGAAAAGATAATCGGCAGAGAACTTTATCTGGAGAAAGAAACGGCGGCAATTTTGATATGGCAAGAAAAGGCAGAAAAAATATAATATTCAAAACGCAGAGGCAGAGCAACAGCGGTGAACTGAAAAGATTCATTTCGATTTTTGCTGCCTGCGTTATCGGAATAGCGGGCGTTTCGTGCCTTGCAATTCTCAGCAAATACGATTTTGACATAAAGAGTGCCGTTGGCGGAGATATGCAGACCGAAACCTCGGTTGCGGAAACAACAACGGTGAAATCTGTTGATGAAACAGAAGCAACAATTCTTATGTGGTGCGCGGATTCAAAAAGAGAAAATCTGCGTTTTCTCTGGCTTTGCGATTTAGCTGTGCCCCGAAATGAGGTTAAGATTTATTCGCTTGACCCGAAAACAGTTGTTGATGCGGGCGGCGTTTCAAGAACGCTTGAAGGCTGCTATTCCGCTTCGGGAGCAACGGAGCTTATTAAAGCGGTTGAAAGCTTTGCGGGCGTTAAAATTGACAGATATATCGGCTCAACGGATTCCGAATTCAAAACCATGATAAATTATTTCGGCGGTTTTGAAATCAATGTGCCCGAGCAGACGGAATACCGCAGCGAAGAATTCAATCTTATGCTTATCAAGGGCAGGCAGAATATCAAGGGCGACACGATGTTCAGATATATGCGTTATCTTGCAACAAAGGGCACTCAGGGCAGAAAACAGCAATCCGAGGTGCTTATGCAGATAATGAGCTCGGTGCTCAGCAAAAAGAACGCAGACAGAATGAGTAATATTTATTCCAAGCTTTCAAATAATTTAAACACAGACATAACAATAGTTGATTTTTCACAGAATGAGCAGGCTCTTGCCGTTCTTACGGAAAGGGGAATTCTCCGTAAAACAGTTGTGCAGAGCGTTGAAGATTTCGGCAAATCCGAAAAGGAGAGATAAATGAGAGCTTTTATCAAAAAGCTGATTTCGGTTGTTTTTGTAGCGGTTATTGTTATTTCAGCGGTTGTTGCGGTTAATATCGGCAAAAACTTTTTTGTTGATACCGCGGCGGAACTCAGCGACGAGCCTCCCGCAAAAATTACGGATACGGGAAGCCCGTATAAGCATTATTACGATGACCTTGATAACACCGAAAAGCACGTTTATAACAGAATAATTGAAAAAATCTACGGTATGCCCGAAAGGATAAGAATACCGTTTATTGATATTGAGCAGCTTGATAAGGTTTTCACCGCATTGCTCTATGATAACCCCGATTTGTTTTTTGTTGCACGCAGATGTTCAATCGTAACAAGGCTTTCGGGCACTTACTGCATGATAGATTATCTTATCACGCCCGAGGAGTATGCGGAGCAGAAAGAAAAGCTTGATGCTGTTTGTGATAAGGTTATCGCAAGCCTTGACGGCGTTGATGACCCGTGGCAGAAAGAGCTGAGAATTCACGATTATATTGTGGATAACTGCAAATATGTTCACGTTGACGGTGAGCTTACCTATTCATCGTCATACGGTGCTTTGGTTAACGGCGAAGCGGCTTGTGAGGGCTACACAAAGGCAATGAAGCTTCTGCTTGATAAAGCGGGGATTGAAAGCAGTATAGTCAGCGGAATTGTTGATGACCCCAACGGCGAGCCGGGCAACCATATGTGGAATGTTGTGAAGCTCGGCGAAGAGTTTTATCACGTTGACTGCACCTGGAATGACCCCGTGAGCGATACGGGCGAGCAGATGAAGCTCTATGCTTATTTCAATTTAAGCGATGAGGTTATTTCACGCACTCACGCAGATTTTTCAAAAGAATTCAACTGCAATTCAATGGCAGAAAACTACTATGTAAAAACGGGCAGTTATTTTGAAACCTATGCGCAGGCAGATGTTAAATCGCTTGCCGATGCGGTTGCAAAAACGCTCAACAGAGGCGAAACCGATGTTCAGCTTCGTTTCGGAAGCACAAAGGCATATAATGAAGCCGTTGCCGACCTTATAACAAACGGCAGAATATATGATGTGCTTGCCAGAGCAAAAAACAAAACAAGTGCGGTTTTTTCAACCGATTCACTCACTTATTATAAAGATAAAGAACAATGCGTTATTAATTTCACTTTGAATGTTACGGGAAGGGTAGTGCCTACTGATGGATAAAAAAAGAATTGAAGCGGCAGTAAGAGAAATACTTATTGCAGTCGGTGAAGACCCCGACAGAGAGGGTCTTGTTGAAACTCCCGCAAGAGTTGCAAGAATGTATGAAGAAATCTTTTCGGGGCTTGAAGATAATCCCGAGCAGCATCTTAAGCTGTTCAACGAAACGGGCAATGAAGAAATGGTTATTGTCCGCGATATTCCGCTTTATTCAATGTGCGAGCATCATCTGCTTCCGTTTGTGGGCAAGGCACATATTGCATATATTCCCTCTGCGGGCAAGGTTATAGGTCTTTCAAAGCTTGCAAGAATATGCAGCAGCTTTGCAAAGCGTCCCCAGCTTCAGGAAAGGCTGACAACGCAGATTGCCGATTTCCTTTTTGAAAAGCTTGATGCGGTTGGTGTTGCGGTTGTTATTGAGGCAGAGCATCTCTGTATGACAATGAGAGGTGCAAGAGCTTCGGGCGCGCAGACAAGAACATCGGCACTCAGAGGAATTATGAGAAGCGATGCAAGAACAAGGTCGGAAGCTATCAACCTTCTCACCGGAGGAAACAGATAATGTTCAGAGCAGGCAGATATGAATTTCCGCTGGGCAAAAAAACCTATGTTATGGGAATTCTTAACTATACACCCGATTCATTTTCAGACGGCGGAGAAAATTTTTCGCCCGAAGCGGCACTTGAAGCGGCTTTGAAAATGCAGAGCCTCGGTGCGGATATAATTGATATCGGCGCAAATTCAACCCGACCGGGTGCCCGAATTCTTTCAGCTTCGCAGGAGCTTGAAAGGATTACCCCCGCACTTGAAGCAATCTGCGGAAAGGTTGATGCCGCAATTTCGGTTGATACTTTTTATCCGATGTGTGCCGAAGCGGCACTCAAAGCGGGTGCAAGCATAATCAACGATGTGAGCGGTGAATTCAACCGTGAAATGGCTCAGCTTGCAAAGAAATACGGTGCGGGCTATATTGTTGTTCATAATCCGTGCGGTGCGGGTGTTGCTGCGGAATATGAAAACGGAGTTGTGAGCAGTGTCAGAAACTTCTTTGTTGATGCCTTGCGTCTTGCGGCAGAAATCGGATTGCCCAAGGAACAGCTTTGCTTTGACACGGGCTTCGGCTTCAGCAAAAAATATGAAGATAACATTGAGCTTCTGTCGAATATGGAGTGGCTTAAATTCAAGGGAATTGCCCTGCTTTCGGCAAGTTCAAGAAAAAGATTTATCGGCACGGCAGGCGGCGAAGAAAACCCGAAAATGCGTGATGCGGGCACCGTTGCGGCAAACACCGCAGCGATTGCGGGCGGAGCAGATATAATCAGGGTTCACGATGTTTATTCCGCCGTTCAGGGTGCAAGAGTTGCCGATGCAATATTCAGGAGGCAATAAGGGTGACGGGTACAATGGATAAAATAATAATCCGTGAGCTTAAAATCTTTGCTTATCACGGAGTTAATCCCGAAGAAAAGGTTAACGGACAGCTTTTTATTCTGGATATTGATGCGGGAGTTGATATTTCCGCACCGTGCAAAAGCGATAATGTTGAAGATACCGTGAATTACGCAGAAGTGATTTACGAAGCAACAAGAATATTCACAAGTCAGAAAGACGATCTGATAGAAAGAGCCGCAGAAAGAGTGGCACAGGGGCTTTTTGAAAAGTTTGAGGCAATAAAAACTTTAAGAATTCTGCTTAAAAAGCCCGATGCACCGATAGAAGCCGATTTCGGCTATGTCGGTGTTGAGATAACGAGAGAAAGAAAGGATTGAGAAAATGAGCGAAGCGGTAATTGCACTCGGCTCGAATATGGGCAACAGAATAGAAAACATCAATGCCGCAATAAGAGCCATTGCAAAGCTTTCGGGAGTCAAGATAATCAAGGCTTCAAGAGTTTATGAAACCGAGCCCGTTGACTGCACCGACGATGCAAAATATTATAATGCGGCAATACTTATAGAAACTTCAGTTATTCCCGCAATGCTTCTGGGCGAATGCCTCGGCATTGAAGCGGCAATGGGCAGAATAAGAACAAGAAAAAACGAGCCCAGAATAATAGACCTCGATTTGATTTTATATGAGGGATTCAAAAGCGAAAGCTTTGAGCTTACCGTGCCACATCCCAGAGTGCTTGAAAGAGCCTTTGTTATGGCGCCGCTTCTTGACCTTTATCCGTCGGGCAGAGCGCCGGGAATGTTTTTCGGACCCCGTCTGAGAGATATCGGAACAGACGGCGTGACCCGAATTGAAAAAGAGATTATAATTCCTATTTATTGAGGTGGATTATGGCAGGTTCAACAATTTGCGATAACTGCGCATTTTATGATTACAATGAAGATTATGAGTGCTATGAATGTACGGTGAATCTTGATGAGGACGAGCTTTACAGATTTATGCAGGGTTCTTCTTTTGAATGCCCGTATTATCAGCCCTATGATGAATATAAAATTGTAAGGAAACAAAACTGACGGAGGAATACATATGAGTAAAGAAAAAAAGCTCAGCACGAAAGCAATTATTATTTCGGTTGCTGCGGTGATTCTTGTTGCGGCGGCGGTGCTGATTGCGGTTTTTGTTATAAAGCCTGCAGTTGACAATAAAGAAAAGCCCGACACCACCACCACAACAACAACCGTTTCTTCGGAGCAGACAGCAGAGCTGGATACACAGCTTGTTGATTACAACGGAACAAAAATGCCCAAAACCTTTGCGGAGATTCTTGAGGAAAACGAGAATAAAAGAGAAGCAAAGTGCAAGGAATACGGAACGGTTACGGAAATCGGCGAAACAAAAATTTCTTTGCCCGAATTTGCTATGTATTATTACACTAAATTTGTAAACAAGTATTCCGAAGCAAGAAATTCAATTGCAACCAAAGGCTCCAACATAACGGGTTTTGATATTGAAAAAATGCCCGATGAGCAGAAATATACAACGGGCGACGGCAGCTGGGCAAACTACTTTGCATACGGTGCGGTTCAGGATGTTCAGAAAGATTATGCCAATTTCCAGAGAGCCTGCGAGGCAGGAACAACGCTCACATCCGAAGATATGGAGTTTATTGCTTATAACTATAACACCATCTGCAACAATGCAAAAAGAGCTAATGTTTCACCCGATGAGCATCTTGCAGAAAGCTATGTTGAGGGTGTTGACCTTTCAATGTATATGGCAAGAGTTATAATAACAACCTATGCAAAGAGATATGCCGAGGAAGAGCAGATAAGGCTTGAAAAGGCTTGCACCGAAGAAGAGCTTGAGGCAAAATATAATGAAAATCCGATGCTTTATCAGGTTGCAAAAGTCAGAGTGCATATGATGGCAGGCGAATACACTCAGGAAGAAATTGATGCAATAAAAAATGTTGAGGATTTCAACGCATTTGCAAAGAAAAACCATCCCCGCGACGATTACGATGTTGACGGAATAACAAACCTCGGCTATATGACCTACAGCGAACTTGAAGCTTTTCACGGCGAAACGGTTGCAAACTGGGCATTTGATAAGAGCAGATTTGCGGGCGAGCTCGGAACGGTCAAGGATTATCTGGGCAGATATGTGATTCTTGTTGAGAAGCCTGCATTCACTCCTTATTCGCATCAGATTCTTGTTTATAAAAACGCACGCAACGGTGCGCAGAAGAAAGCGGCAGAATTTTATGAAAGCTGGCAGGCGGGCGAAAAGACCGAGGCTTCGTTCAGAAAGCTTATGGAAGGCTCCCAATACTGCGAAGAAATTGCCGCAACAATCACCGATTACGATAAGGAAATGGAAAAATGGCTTGCAGACCCCGCAAGAAAACGCGGAGACACAGCCAAATTCGAGCTTTCCGATGCGGTTTATGTTGTTTATTATCTTGAACCCAACACAGAAGATTTTGATTGGAAAAAGGATGTTGCAACAGACCTTGCCAAAGAAAAATACGATGAAGAATTCAAAAAGCTTGTTGAAGCAAAGTATGTTGAGAAGGTTGACGATAAGATTCTTCAGCGTTGCTTCAAGAAGGTCAATGTAAGAATTGATAAATTTACAAAGAAGATGGCAGAAAAATAATGTTTACAGCGGGGAGTGAGCTTCATTCCCCGCTCTTTTGTTTTAAAATTAACAAATAATTCAAGTATTATCAAAAAATTAATAAAAATAGTCTTTTATTTTATAATATAAAGTGATATAATTCTATTTAATTATGGACTTTAAAACATTGCTTCGGCAAATAAGCTGAAGGGGAGGATAAAATGTCTGATATAATTTCTGTTAAAAATTTAAGCAAATCCTACGGCAGCCATCAGGTTCTTTCAAATGTTTCGTTTGATTTTGAGGGCGGTCAGATTATCGGTTTGCTCGGACCCAACGGAAGCGGTAAAACCTCGCTTATAAAAATTCTCACGGGTCTTATCCACGATTATGAGGGCGATGTGCGTATTGACGGCGACGAGCCCGGCGTTGTAACCAAAGCAAAGGTTGCTTATCTGCCCGAAAGAACATATCTTGCAGATTGGATGCGTTCAATCGATGCAATCAATTTTATGGCGGATTTCTATAAAGATTTCGATAAAGAAAAGGCTTTGAGAATGCTTGAAGCATTCCAGCTTCCTCTTAAGCAGAAAATCAAAACAATGTCAAAGGGTATGCAGGAAAAGCTTCAGCTTCTTCTTGTGCTCAGCAGAAATGCAAAGCTTTATGTGCTCGATGAGCCTCTCGGCGGCGTTGACCCTGCTGCAAGAGCTTTTATTCTTGACACAATTATGAAAAATCATCCCGAAGGCTCAACAATTCTTATCTCAACCCACCTTATCTATGATGTTGAAAAGATTTTCAATTCCGTTCTTATGATAGGCAGAGGTCAGGTGCTCGTTAAGGGCAAGGTTGAAGAAATTGTTGCTTCGGGCAAAACAATAGAAGATTTGTTCAAGGAGGTGTTCGGCTATGCTTGGCAAGTTAATTAAGAACGAATTTAAATCCAACATCCATTCAATCGGTATGATTTATGCGGTTTCAGCGGCGGCAATACTTCTTATGCTCGCTTCGTATATTGCCGACATAACCTGGATAAGTGCAGTTTCAACAATCGTGCTTATCGCAACCGGTCTTATCGCTGTTGTTGTAACATTCATCAGCGTTGTTTCAAACTTCAAAAAGACTCTTTACGGCGACCAGGGTTATTTAAGCTTCACTCTTCCCGTAACCAGCGGTCAGCTTCTTGCGGCAAAAACAATAACATCATTCTGCTGGATGCTTTTGAGCTATCTTGTTGCGGCGGGAATTTTTATCGGAGTTTATCTTTATTCAACCGCAATGATAGGCGAAGATGTTAAAATGGCAATTCAGCTTATGCTTTCGATGTTTGACGGAATGCCCTCAACATCAACAATAAAGCTTGTTGTTCTTCTTTTTGCGGTTATTGTGTTCGTGAGAATAGTTGTTCTTATTGCTCAGCTTTATTTTGCAATCACTCTTGCAAACACAAGAATTATGCAGAAATTCGGCGGCTTTGCAGCATTTGCTGTTTTCTTCCTTGTTTTTGTTGTTATGCAGATTATAAGCGTTCTTCTTGCGCAGTATGTGCCTCTTACCATTGTGCTCACCGAAAACGGTCTTTTCTACAGCACCGTTTCAACAATGGATTCACCCCTCGGCCTGACTTTCGGCATAGCGGGCACAATCTTCAATGTTGTTTGCGGAGTGCTTCTTTTCTGGGGCACCGCAAAAATTATGAACACAAAGGTTAACATTAAATAATGAAAATCGGAGTTTTCGGCGGAACATTCAATCCGCCCCATAAAGGTCATGTGCGTCTGGCGAATGCCGCGGCAGAGATGCTCGGGCTTGATAAAATGATTATCATTCCCTCGTGCATTCCGCCTCACAAAATCCCCGGCAGCCTTGCAAAAGGAGAGGACAGGCTCGAAATGTGCCGCCTTGCATTCTGCAAAGACAGCCGCTTTGGGATTTCCTCAATCGAGCTTGACAGAGGCGATAAAAGCTATACCGTTGACACATTGAATGAACTCAAAAAAATATATCCCGATGATGAGATTTATTTCATAATCGGCTCGGATATGCTCGAAACATTCACTCAATGGTATCGCTGGGAAGAAATCCTTTCGCTGTGTTTTTTGTGCGCGGCATCAAGAAAAAACGGTTTTGTGCCGAACCTTTCGGTTTATACCGAAGAGCAGAGAAAAAAGATAATCTTTCTTGAAATTGAACCCTTTGAGGTCAGCTCAACTCAGGTGAGAACAGAGCTTGTTAAAAGCGAAGAATCTTCTCTTATTCCGCGTGAGGTTCTCGAATATATAAACGAAAAAAACCTCTATGATGACGGGCTCAAAGAATACCGCAAGCTTATCTGCGAAAAGCTTGATGATGCAAGAATTTTCCACAGCGAGTGCGTCAGCGAAAGCGCCGCCGCCCTTGCTGAAAAATACGGTGCCGATGCCGAGAAGGCAAGGCTTGCGGGCTTGCTTCACGATGTTATGAAAAATGCAACCGAAGAAGAGCATTTTGAATATATCCGAAAAGCGGGTTATGAGCTTGACGAGGTTGATAAAACAAACCGCAAGGTGTGGCACCAGAAATCGGGTGCGGCATTCCTTAAAGTTAACGGAATAGTTACCGATGAAGAAATACTTTCCGCCGTTGCGTGGCACACAACGGGCAGGGCGGGAATGAGTCTGCTTGAAAAAATTGTTTATATTGCGGATTTTATTTCGGCAGACAGGAATTATAAAGATGTGGGCGTTGTCAGAAAGCTTGCGGCGCAAAGCCTTGAAGAAGCCATTCTTTACACCGCCGAATACACAATAAACAAACTTGTTTCGCAGAATTTACCGATTCATCCCGCAACCGTTGATTGCTATCGAGATATGGTCGGGTTGGCGAACGGAAAGGAAATAGATATATGACAGACCCCAAAGTTCTCGTAAGAGAAATCGCAAAGGTGCTTGACGAGAAAAAAGCAATGAATATTGTTGCGATTGAAACCGAAGAGGTAACGGTTGTTTCGGATTTCTTTGTTATCGCATCGGGCACATCAAACACCCACACAAAGGCACTCGCCGATGATGTTGAATATGAAATCAAGAACCGACTTAATATTGCTCCCGAGCATATTGAGGGCAGAGCAACGGGCTGGATTCTTCTTGATTACGGCACGGTAATAGTTCATCTTTTCCAGGGTGAAACCCGTGAATATTATAACCTTGAACGCCTTTGGCAGGATGCAAGTGTTGTTGATTTAAGCGATGTTTTAACGGAAGATTAATTATAAAAGAGGTTGAATTAAAATGGCACAGTACGATTACGCTAATATAGAAAAAAAGTGGCAGAAATATTGGGATGAGCACGAAACATTCAAAACAGATGTATGGGATTTCTCAAAGCCTAAATATTATGTTCTTGATATGTTCCCGTATCCTTCAGGTGTAGGTCTTCATGCAGGTCACCCCGAGGGCTACACAGCAACGGATATTGTTTCAAGAATGAAGAGAATGCAGGGCTATAATGTTCTTCATCCTATGGGATACGATTCATTCGGTCTGCCCGCAGAGCAGTATGCCGTTAAGACAGGTCACCATCCCAACGGCTTTACTCAGGATAACATTCAGACATTCTCAAAGCAGCTCAAGGAGCTTGGCTTTGACTATGACTGGTCAAAGATGATTGCAACATCAGACCCCTCATATTACAAGTGGACTCAGTGGATTTTCAAGCAGCTTTATCTTAAAGGATATGCAAAGCTTGTTGATATTCCGGTTAACTGGTGTGAGGAACTCGGCACGGTTCTTGCTAATGACGAGGTTATTGACGGCAAGAGCGAGCGCGGCGGATACCCCGTAGTGCGCAAGAATATGAAGCAGTGGGTTATTGACCAGGTTGCATTTGCCGAAGAGCTTCTTGACGGACTTAACGAAATAGACTGGCCTGAATCCACAAAGGATATGCAGCGTCATTGGATAGGCAAAAGCACAGGTGTTGAGGTTGAATTCGAGCTTGTCGGCGGCGGCAAATTCTCAATTTTCACAACCTGCATCGAAACAATTTACGGCATAACATTTATGGTTATGGCTCCCGACGGCGACCTTGTTAAGGAGCTTATGCCCAGAATTGAAAATAAAGACGAGGTTAACGCTTATATTCAGGAAACTATTAAAAAATCCGATATGGACCGTACAGACCTCAATAAGACAAAGTCAGGCTGTCCTCTTAAAGGTATTTATGCAATAAATCCCGTAAACGGCAAGGAAGTTCCCGTTTATATCGGTGACTTTGTTCTTGCAAGCTACGGCACCGGTGCGGTTATGGCGGTTCCCAGCCACGATCAGAGAGACTTTGAATATGCGGTTGTACATAACATTCCCATGATTCAGGTTATTGAAGGTGCAGATGTTTCCGAATGCGCTTTTGAAAAGGGCAGCTATCTCGGAAAGGGCTGTAAGCTTATAAATTCTGAAGAAAATAACGGTCTCACCGTTGAAGAAGCTAAAGAAGCAATTACGCAGAAGCTTGAGAAAATGGGCGTTGCCAAGAGAAAGGTAAACTATCATTTCCGTGAGTGGATTTTTGCAAGACAGCGTTATTGGGGCGAACCCGTTCCCGTTTATTACACAGACGACGGCGAAATTCACGCTCTTGAAGATGAAGAGCTTCCCCTTGTTCTTCCCGAACTTGAAGAATACAAGGGCAAAAACGGTCAGGCTCCTCTTGAAAATGCAGAAGACTGGAAGTTTATCGAAAGAAACGGCGTTAAGGGCAAGCGTGAAACCTCAACAATGCCCGGCTCAGCAGGCTCAAGCTGGTATTATATGAGATATATTGATCCTCAGAACGAGAATGCAATCTGCGATCCCGAGCTTCTTAAACACTGGCTCCCCGTTGACCTTTATGTCGGAGGTCCCGAGCACGCTGTAGGTCATCTTATGTATTCAAGAATCTGGAACAGATTCTTATATAATGAAGGCGTTTCGCCTGTCAAAGAACCGTTCAAGAAGCTTGTTCATCAGGGCATGATTCTCGGCTCAAACGGCATCAAGATGGGTAAGAGATTCCCTGAATTTGTAGTTAATCCTTCGGATATTGTCCGTGATTACGGAGCAGACACACTTCGCCTTTATGAGATGTTTATGGGCCCCCTTGAAGCCTCAAAGCCCTGGAACAATCAGGGTGTTGAAGGTGCAAAGCGCTTCCTTTCAAGAGTATGGAATTTCTTCAGCGACGTATCAAAGCTGAACGATTCCAAGTATGCAGAGCTTGAAAAGATTTATAATGTTACAATCCGTAAGGTGTCAACAGATTTTGAAAATCTGGCTTTCAACACAGCAATCAGCCAGATGATGATTTTTGTTAATGCAGTTTATAAGGCAGACAGCTGCCCCAAGGAATTTGCAGAGGGCTTCATCAAGGTGCTCAGCCCCATCGCACCGCATATCTGCGAAGAAATCTGGGAAATGTTCGGTCACTCCGAAACAATTGCTTTCGAAAGCTGGCCCACATACGATGAATCAAAGTGCGTTGATGACGAGGTTGAAATTGCTGTTCAGATTAACGGCAAGGTAAGAGAAAAGCTTGTTGTTTCCGCAACCGCAGAGGCAGACGAAGTTGTCGCGGCAGCAAAGGCACTTGATAAGATTGCAGAGGCAATAAACGGTATGGCAATTGTTAAGGAACTCTATGTTAAGGGCAGACTCGTTAACATAGTTGTTAAGCCCGCATAAAAAATTAATATTTTTTGTGTTGACAATTTGATATAAGCTGTTGTATAATGATATGCAACGTTATTAAAATAACAATCCCTGTTAAAAACGAGGGGAGGGAATACAGTGAGCCAGGTAAAAGTTAAAGAAGGCGAGTCACTCGAAAACGCACTCAGAAGATTTAAGAGACAGACCTCAAGAGACGGCGTTATTCAGGAGGTTCGCAAAAGAGAACATTACGAAAAGCCTTCGGTAAAGAGAAAGAAGAAGTCCGAAGCTGCTCGTAAGCGTAAGTTTAAATAATTGAATTTAAACAAGAAGAAAAGGCATTCCAAACGGAATGCCTTTATTTTTTTATTTAAGACTTTTTGCAAGCTTTATTATGTCGGGGAAATCGGCTATTGTTCTGCAATAGTGCGAATAGAGAATCTTTTTGTTTTTATCAACCGCAACAAAAGCGCAGAGCTGAAAGTTTCTGCGGTCGGGGTCGGGTGAAAGAACATATTTTTCAAAAATATCGGTTGAAAGAAGCTTTTTGATATCCTTGCCAACCATTGTTTCAAACATCTTGTCGCCCGCAATAAGATTGATTGCGCTGTCTGCCTCAAAGATGTTGTAGCGGTCATAGAGTGAAGCGTCTTTATCCGAAATCAGTTCAAACGGATATTTTCCGCGTGCTATTGCAACTGTGCGTTCATCGGACTGAACAACAACCTTGATGTCACAGCCCATGGCGGCAATGGCGGGATAAGCGGTTTTCAAAAGCATCAGAAGTTTCTGTGTTATGCTGCATTCATAATATCTTGCAAAAACAATAAGTGTTTTCTTTGAGAATTCACGGGGGAAGCCTTCAAGCATATCGCCCGCTCTGAGAGTCTGATGGCAGGGCTTGCCTTCGGTTTCCCATTTAGCTCTGACTTCTTCAACAGCATTCTTGAATCGGAGAAGCATTTTTTCAAGAGTTTCTTTTGCGCAGGCAAGGTTGATTCTCTGGAAGCCTCTGCCGAGAGGTCCGAACATCTCGCCGTTATCAAGATAAATGTTTGCACCCTCAAGCATTTCCTTCATTTCGCAATGGTTCATTCCGAGTGCACGCATATCAAGCCATTGCAGATATGTTCCCTCAAGCGGATAAACCTTGATTTCGGGGAAATGCTCCGCCATAAAATCTTCAACGCATTTTGCGTTATCGGCAATAACCTTAATCAGCTCTTCGAGCCAATACTCGCATTCGTTATATGCCGCGGTGCAGGCGGTATAAGCAAAAATATTAAGATGCATCTGCATATTCAGCTTGTTCATTGCCAGAGCCTTTGCTCTTGCTTTGGCATTGGGTATAATTATGTTTGAGCATTGCAGACCCGCAAGGTTAAAGGTTTTGCTCGGTGCGGTGCAAACCGCAATGTTATTCTTTGTTTTTTCATTGATTGTTGCCATAACGGTATGCTCATAGCCGGGCATAATAAGGTCGTTGTGGATTTCATCATCAATAATGAAAACGCCGTTTTCGCAGCAGATATCCGAAAGCTTTTCAAGTTCTTCCTTTGACCATACCTTACCGATGGGGTTATGGGGATTGCTGAAAAGCAAAGCTGTGTTCTTGGGATTGCTTGCCTTTTCGCGAAGAAGAGGATAGTTTATTTCATATTTGCCGTCTTTGTTGATAAGCGGGCAGTAAACAATGTGTCGGCTTGTTGCAACAACCGTCATATCAAACGGATAGTAAACGGGTGACATAATGATTATGCCGTCGCCGGGTTTTGTTGTTGCCTCAATAAGAAGTGAAAGCGCATTGATAACGCCGGGAGTCTGAACTATCCATTCTTTTTCTATCTCGAAATTATGGCGGTGTTTCATCCACGAAATAACCGCGTCAAAATATTCTTCGGTGGGGTTTGAATATCCGAGAATTGCTTCATCGGCTAGCTTTTTGATTGCATTAACAATGGGCTTTGCGGTGGGGAATTCCATATCCGCAACCGAAAGTGGAACAAACTCTGTTGAAGCATTCTTGGCAATTTCCCATTTTGATGAGCCGAATTTGCTTCTGTCGGGTATGCTTGTAAAATCGTGTTTCATAATTTATTTCTCCTGAATTCCGTAAGCTTCGATGAGTGAACGATATTCATCTTCCGTTATTGCAACAACCGAACCGTGGCGGGGTTTGAGATGGTTCATCGAATATGTTGACCTTTGCACCTGACGGAATTTCTTGAAATCCCTTGTCATCTGTGCAAAGAATGTGCCCTCGCTGTATTCATCCATTATCATCATCCAGGCATTTGTGCCCGTTATGCGGTACATTGAACTGCCCTCAACGCCAAACCAGTTGAGCGAGCAGATTGTGTAATCCTCGTTATAAGGGCCTGTGAGATTTTTTGATTTTACATAGGCGATTTTCTGAGTAATATCTTCTTTGAAATAAAGATAATAATAACCGTCTTTTTCGTTATATATAATGTCGCCGTCAATGCACTGAATATTGCGCAGTTCACCCGTTTCGGGGTCGGGCTCGTTCCATCTGCCGTAGAGCACTTTGGGCTCGGTTTCAAAGGTTTTGAAATCCTTTGTGTATGCATAATAATGACCCGCGCAGTCGTTTTCTGCGGTTGAATTAGCCCAGTATACCATATACATACCCGCTTTTTCATCCCAGATTGCCTGCGGTGCCCAGGCTCTGTTTGTTGTTTCAAAGCCTTTGAACTGACGCATATCGATAACCGTTTCATCAATCCAGTTTACCAGGTCATAGGATTTCCAGGTTATGAGGCAATGGTTTGATGTCCAGCCCTCAAGAGCGTTCATATCGGTTGCGATAATGAAATAACAGTCCTTTCCGTTTTCGTCAACACCCTTGAGAATATAGGGGTCGCGCACGCATCCCGTGCCTTTGGTCTGCTCAATAACGGTTTTGTTGCCGTTGAGTGCTTTGAAGTTATAGCCGTCTGTGCTTACGGCAAAATGAAGAGTTTGCTCATTAACTTCATTGCCCACAAAGTAGCAGAAAAGATATGCACCCTCGGTGCTTACTGCGGGGTAGGCATAGTTGTTGAAAATAAAGTTAAAAAGATAATAGGGAATCATGATAATTGCGGTGAGCAACCGTGTGAAAGACATAAGGGTCATAATTTTTTCTCCTTAACAAAACATATATTGTTATAATATCATATATCAAGAAAAAATGCTATATTAAAATGATTGAGTTTTGCCGAAAGGTGAAGTATAATGAAAATAATTAATACAGACGGCGGTGTTGAAATGAACGAACTGAGCAAAAAATTTGTTGATATAAATAACGGCGCAACAGTTGTGCTTGAAAAAAACAAAATATATGATGTGCGTCAGGATGATTCCTTTGAAATTGAGGGTTATTATTGCTCAAACACCGCAAAGAAGCATGAAAATCCCAACGGACTGCGAAGAACCGCAATTTTTCTTGAAAACAAAAATAATATCACTATCGACGGCAACGGTGCAACTCTGCTTGTTCACGGCAAAATGACCCCGCTTTTATTCAATGAATGCGAAAACATAACCGTCAGAAATCTTACCGTTGATTATGCCTGCCCAACAATGTCGGAATTTAAAATTCTTTCGAATAACAATGGGGAGTGCGTTATAAAAATCAACCCTGAATGCCGTTTCAGAATTGAGGGAAATGAGATTATCTGGCAGGGCGAAAACGGTGCCGACGGTAAGCCTTATTGGGAGGGTCAGCACGCGGTAAGAGGCAGATACATAAAAATCTTTGACCCCGAAAATCAGATGAGCAAGGATTTCAGAAGAGAAGATTCAGCTTTTGAAAAGATAGAACAGATTAATGAAAATACACTGAAAGTTACCCTTGAAAATAAGGATGCACCTTTTGTTGAGGGTTGCATTATTCAGAACCGAAGCATAGTCCGTGACCAGACGGGCAGTTTATTCCAGAGATGCAAAAATCTGAATTTTGAAAATTTAAGAATAAAATTTATGCACGGCCTGGGTATGGTTTCGCAGTTCTGCGATAATGTTACTTTCAGAAACTGCGACTTGACTCCCGCAGAGGGCAGAACAATTGCAAGCACCGCTGATTTCTTTCAGTTTTCGGGTTGCAGAGGCAATCTGACGGTTGAAAACTGCAGGGCGTGGGGTGCTCATGATGATTATATCAATGTTCACGGCACGCATCTTCGCATTGTTGAAAGAAAAGATAACAGCCTTGTTGTGCGTTTTATGCATAACGAAAGCTGGGGCTTTCAGGCTTTTGCCGAGGGCGATGAGCTTGAATTTATAAAATGGAACACACTCATTCCGTTCGGCAAGGCAACCGTTAAAAGCTTTGAAAGGCTGAATGACACGGATATAAAGCTTTTGATTGAGGGGAATATTCCCGAAATTGAGCTTGAAAAGGATGTTGTTGAAAACGCAACGTGGACACCGAATCTTTATGTCAGAAACTGCGATTTCGGCCCCACTTCGGGCAGGGGAATCCTTTGCACAACGAGAGGTGAGGTTATTATTGAAAACAATAATTTTCATAATCTCTGGGGCCCTGCCCTTCTTATTGAGGATGACTGCAATTTCTGGTTTGAATCGGGCTATACAAAAGAAATTATCTTCCGCAATAACAGAGTGAGCAACTGCGAATTCGCCTGTATGTGGGAGGGTGCGCCCTCAATCCGATATACGCCCAAGGTTATGGATGAAAACTCCGAAGCTCCCGTTCACGGCAGACTTGTTCTTAAAGACAATATTTTTGAAAAACCGCATTTTGCCGAGCATCTTATATGGCTCGATTATGTTGAAGAGGCAGAAATTTCGGGCAATAAATTTGATGCTCCGTATAAGATAAGAACAAATTGCGTAAAGACCGTGACCGATACCGATAATACGGTTTGTTGACTTTGAAGAAATTAAAATATATAATAAAAACATTAATATAACTGCGAGGAAATTTTATGGAACAGTTTGAAAAAAGATTTAAAATTGACTGCTCTCCCGTTGCGGATAAAAAGCAGGTGTATGTTAACGGAGCAACAAGGCTGACGGTTATAACTCCGTGCCTTTTAAGAGTTGAAACTCAGAAAGCGAAGCACAGAGCGAACTATAACCCTGACAAATTTCACAGAAGATTCTGCAACGAGCCCACCCAGAGCGTGTGGTTCAGAGATTTTGAAAAGCCTGAATTTACCGTTAAAGAAGAAAACGGAACCGTTATTATCAAAACCGAAAAAGCGGAATTTTTCTATTCTTTAAAATCGCATAAGATGCTCAAAATCAAGCTTGCAGACGGCAGAACGGTTAAGAATTTCAAGGCGGGCAACCTTAAGGGCACAAGCCGTACTCTTGACATCACCGCCATTGACAAAGTCGGTGACGGCGTATGCTCACGAAACGGTGTTGCCGTTCTTGATGACAGCGATACACTCGTAATAAAGCCCGACGGCTCAATTCTTCCCCGTGATAACAATGAAAGCGACGAATATTATTTTGCTTACGGAAATGATTATATCGGAGCAACAACCGACCTTTATAAGCTTACGGGCAAAGTGCCCCTTATTCCCCGCTATGCACTTTCAAACTGGTGGAGCAGATATAAGGCATATTCGCAGGATGAATACCTGAGCCTTATGGACAGATTCAAGGCGGAGGAAGTGCCCATAACCGTTGCAACGGTTGATATGGACTGGCATTGGGTTAACATAAAAGAAAAATTCGGCAAGGATGCCCATAAGGTTGGCAAACACCTTAACTTTATGGAGTATGTTTATGATGTATGGTCTGTGGGTTGGACGGGCTACAGCTTCAACACCGATCTTTTCCCCGACCCCGAGGGCTTTATAAAGAAGCTCAAAGACGATAAATACCGCGTAACATTCAACATCCACCCCTCAATGGGTGTCCGCTGGTTTGAAAATCAGTATGAAGAAATGTGCAAGGCAATGGGCCAGAATCCCGCAGATAAAAAGCCCGTTGAATTTGATATAACCGATAAAAAATTCACCGAGAAATATTTTGATATTCTTCATCATCCGTTTGAAAAAATGGGCGTTGATTTCTGGTGGATTGATTGGCAGCAGGGCACAAAAACAAAGGTCAAGGGTCTTGACCCCCTCTGGGCACTCAACCATTATCATTTCCTTGATAATGCAAAGGATAACCACAGACCGCTTATCCTTTCCCGTTTCTGCGGTGCAGGCAGCCAGCGTTATCCTCTCGGCTTCAGCGGTGACACAACCCAGACCTGGAAGAGCCTTGACTATCAGCCGGGATACACCGCAACCGCATCAAATGTTGCTTATCCCTGGTGGAGCCACGATATCGGCGGCCACTGTATGGGTAAAAAGGATGATGAGCTTTATCTTCGCTGGGTTCAGCTCGGCGTATTCAGCCCCGTTATGCGTCTTCATTCAACCAACAATGAATTTGCGGGTAAGGAGCCTTGGAATTACAGCGGCCACGTTGAGCGTATTGCAAAGGATGCACTCCGCTTAAGACATAAGCTTCTTCCTTATATTTACACGATGAACTATCGCACCCACACCGAGTGCAGAGCAATCTGCGAGCCGATGTATTATGCATATCCCGAAGATGAAAACGCATATAACTGCAAGAATGAGTTCTTCTTCGGCACCGAGCTTATCGTTGCACCCATAACGGAGCACACCTCGCTCAAAACAAATCTTGCGGGCGTTAAGGTGTGGATTCCCGAGGGCAGATATACAGATATTTTCACGGGCAGAATTTATAAGGGCAATCAGTTTGTTGAAATGTACCGCGACCTTGAAACAATTCCCGTGCTTGCAAAAGAGGGCGCAATAATTCCGATGAGTGCAAACGGCAGAACAAACGATTGCACCAACCCCGAAGAGCTTGAAATCCTTGTTTACAGAGGCAACAACACCTTTGAGCTTTATGAGGATGACGGCGAAACCCTTTCATATCAGAACGGCGAATACCTCAAAACAGCATTCACCGTTGCCGAAAACGGAAATAAAGTTTCGTTTAATATTTCAAAAGCAGAGGGCGATGCATCCGTTGTTCCCGCAACAAGAACATTCACCGTTAAATTCAAGGATATCGTAAGCGGAAATGTGAGCGTTAACGGTGCAGATGCAGTTGTTAAAAACGGTGAAACTCTCGAAGTTTCGGTTACCGCAAAGGCAGATGCAACGGTTGAAATTTCAGTTGACGATTGCGTTTATCTTGAAAATGCAGATAAAAAGCAGGAGCTTACAAAGGTTATTTCAAAATTCCAGATGTCAACCGACTATAAGGGAATGATTTTCGGCTCATTTATTAAGAGCAATAAACCCCTCAAGCGAGTTGCAAAAGAATTCCGCGGACCGATTGAAGAAATTCAGAAGTTATACAGATAAAAAAATACCGCTTCATCCGAAAGGATGAGGCGGTAAATCTTTATATAAGCGGTTTTCCTTCCCATTCAATGTCGGGTTCAACTCCGAGAAGTTTTGTAACAGTGGGGGCAATATCAATGATATTTGCATTTTCAAGCTGTTTGC
>JAZOVH010000040.1:0-9768 GCA_045658585.1 Acutalibacteraceae bacterium
TGAGTGAATTGCTTACAACAGTTACCGAGCTCAAAGACATTGCGGCGGCACCTAACATCGGATTAAGAAGAGGTCCGCCAAAAACATAAAGCAAGCCTGCCGCAACGGGAATACAGATGCAGTTATAGGCAAAAGCCCAGAAAAGATTCTGTTTAATAATTCTCATCGTTCTTCTGCTGATTTTTATTGAAGACAAAACTCCTGATAAATCATCATTCATTAAAACAATATCAGCCGATTCGATTGCAATATCCGTTCCGTTACCTATTGCGATTCCAACATCAGCCGCCGCAAGAGACGGAGCATCATTGATTCCGTCTCCAATCATAACAACCTTATTGCCTTTTGATTTAAATTCATTAACTACGCGAAGCTTATCTTCCGGCAAAAGTTCCGAATATACTTCTTCAATTCCCGCATTCTTCGCAACTGAATCAGCTGTAATTTTATTATCACCGGTAAGCATAACGGTTTTTATACCGAGGCTCTTGATTGAATTGATTATATCAGTGCTTGCCTCTTTTATCGAATCCGAAATCGCGGCAGAAGCAGCGAGAATCCCGTCAATCGCAATAAAAACAGCCGTTTTTCCTTCAGATGAAACTTCATTTAAAAAATCAGTTGCATCATTCATATCAATCTTATTCTTCAGGAGCAATTTTTCGTTTCCGCATACAACAGTCTTATTATCAACAACGCACTCGATGCCCATTCCTATCAATGAGTTATATGATTTGCATTCTTTAAAAGTTACATTATTTTTCTTGCAAAAATCCAAAACAGCAAGAGCCAACGGATGATTGCTTTTCATTTCTGCGCTTGCAATATAAGACATTGCTTCAGTATCAGTATATCCGTTAAAACACTTAAAATCAGCAACTTCCGGTTTACCGTTAGTTATTGTTCCGGTTTTATCAAAAATTACTGTATCAATTTCAGCCATTCGCTCAATAGCCTCACCGTTTTTAATCAGCAAGCCTTTAGAAGCACTGCTTCCCATTGAAACCGTGAGAGCAGTTGGAGTTGCAAGACCAAGTGAACACGGGCACGCAATAACAAGAACACAAACAAAAATTCTGATTGCAAACGAAGGCGTTTCTCCTGAAATTAACCATATTAAAGCTGCAACCGCCGCAATTGAAATAACAGACGGAACAAATATTGAAGCAATTTTATTTGCAAGATTTGCAATCGGAGCCTTTGTTGCTTGAGCATGACTTACAAATTCTGCAATTTTTGCAGGGGTTGATGATGAAACATCAGCTGTAACTTCAATCTGAATATATCCGTTAATATTCAGCGTTCCTCCGTAAACTTCATCGCCTGAATTCTTTTTAACGGGCAAACTTTCTCCGGTGAGCATGGATTCATCAGCCGTACAATTACCGTTGATGATTTTTCCGTCAACAGGGATTGTCATTCCTGATTTAACTGCAACAATTTCTCCGCTTTTCAGCGCTGATGAAGCAACTTCCTTTTCTTTTCCGTCAACAATTATAAATGCTGTTTCAGGTGATAAATCAAGCAGTTTTTCAACAGCATAATTGGTTTTTTTCTTGCTGGAAGATTCAAGATATCTGCCAATAAGAATAAATGTTAATATAAGTCCAGCTGATTCAAAATACAGTTGATGAACATAACCTGAATCTCCGCTGAAAATCTTTATGAGAGAATAGATACTGTATACAAATGAAACAGTTGAACCCATTGAAATAAGCGTGTCCATATTCACATTTTTATGCAATGCGGCTTTAATTGCATTTTTAAATATTTCAAAGCCGCTGAATAAAACAGGAATACATAATAAAAGCTGAGTTAATGCATAAGCAAAAGGATTATAAGAAGGGTTAATCAAATCTGGCAGAGGAGCTCCGAGCATATGCCCCATCGAAACATAAAACAACGGAAGCGCAAAAACAATTGAAAATATCAGTCTTTTCTTTGCATAAAGGGTATCCTTTTCAGTTTTCCGTTTTATTTCAACACGTTCTGAAACCTCGGGAACAGAGCCGCTGAATCCCGCGTTATTTATAGCCTCAATCATTTTTTCAATTTCAATTTCATTATCATTGAAATAAATAAGGGCATTGCCTGCGGTAAGATTTACGCTTACGCTGTCAACGCCCTTTAACTTTCCTACCGATTTTTCTACTGCCGCCGAGCAGGCAGCGCAATGCATTCCGTCAATATTTAAAACAATTTTATTCAATATAATCACCTCTTCGGATGATTATATGTTATCACAAATAAAACAAAAAAACAATAAAATTCAAATTTATATTATTATCGGCTGAATCTGCATTCCTTTCAGAGCTGCATCTGCGGAAATTAATGTTCTGGAAAAATCAGCAACTATCGAACGGGTTTTGTTCTCCGGTGAGTCTTGTCTCATCGGAACAAAATAGATGTTTTTAGTATTTAATAACTTTCCGATGTTTGAGGCAGAAGCGGTCAAAGCATCATTACTTGAAACGGCAAGCAAAACGGGTTTTTCATTTCTTAAATGTGCTTTTGCGGCAAGAGTCACAGGTGTATCGGTAATGCCGTTCGCAAGTTTACCAAGCGTGTTTCCCGTGCAAGGCTCAATAATGAGTAGATCAAGAAGATTTTTAGGCCCTATCGGTTCTGCATCGTATAATGTTGCAATAATCTTTTTGCCGCATAAATCCTCTATTTTTTTTATATGCTCTTCTGCTTTTCCGAATCTTGTGCTTATTGTATAGGCATTAAATGACATTATCGGAAAAACATCAGCACCTTCATTTATCAAAACTTCAATCTGACTTATAGCCTCTGCAAAGGTACAAAATGAACCGCAAAGAGCAAAGCCGATTTTTATATTATTCATAGCCCTCCTCCTTCATTATGTTCATTATACCTGCAGCGATTATTTCGCCCGCTGTTTTCGGCGCTGTTTTGCCGGGAAGCGACGGACATTGCAATGCTTTAATTCCAAATTCTTCAGCAGAAGCAAAATCGGTTCCGTAAGGCGCTGAAGCAACATCTATAATAAGCGTATTATTGCTCAAAGCTTTTAAAATTTCCCGATTTATAACAGGTGCGGGAACTGTATTTATGATAATATCAAAATTGTTGGCAATACGGTGAAAATCATTAATAAAGCAGCCGCTTATACCGTTTGAATGAGCAACGGCAATATCGGAATATTTTCTGACGCAAACTGTTACCTTTGCTCCTAATGCTTTTAAAGTTGTTGCAGTAAGTTTTCCGGTTTTTCCGTAGCCGAAAACAGCGCAGTTGCTTGAATGAACGGTGAAATCAATATTATCAAAAATTGTTTTTAAAATCCCCTGAACCGTTGGTATGCAATTGAGGATACTGACCTCGTCCCGTCTGAAATAATCAAAAACTTTCGGATTGTTTTTCAACAACTTGTTCATTGTTGAATTGTTGAGCATACCGGCAAATACTAACTGGTCACTTTTTAATACACCGGCAACATCATCAACAGATTCTTTCATGGATGAAAATGAATAAATCTTCTTTCCGTCTTTGGTTAACGGAAGCGGCAAAATTATTGCTTCCGACTTGTTAATTACGGATAACAAAGTTTCGTTTTCGTTATTTTTATATTCAGAAAGACCGTAAGTCAAAACATTTTTCCCTTTATTTCTGAAATAATCTGCAACAAAAAGCTGACGCTTATCGCCGCCGATTACTGATATATTGTTTAGTTTTTTCAAAATGCCACCTCCAAAGTGTGACCAGTAACAGTTTATGTTTTGCGGAAAATCAATGCTACATTAAAAAATTTCGCTTTATTTAAAATAACTCTTTATTTTTCAAATTATGTGTAATATAATAGTTGTTGATAAGCTTGAAAGGATGAATTTTCATGTTTGAAATAGACAAGCAACTTTTGCAGGTAAAAAGAATTCATTTTATTGGCATAGGCGGTTCAGGAATGTGTCCGCTTGCTGAAATTCTTCATCAGAAAGGTTATATATTAAGCGGTTCAGATAACAACGAAACCGATACGCTCGCAAGAATAAAATCACTCGGAATACCTGTAGTGATGGGGCAGAAAGCCGAAAATATTGAGGGAGCGGAAATGATTATTTATACTGCCGCTCTTCTTCCCGATAACCCTGAGCTTGTTGCAGCGAAAGCTTCGGGAATTCCGACTTATGAAAGAAGCAAACTTCTCGGAGCAATAACCAGAATTTACCCGAACAGCATTTGCATAAGCGGCACTCACGGAAAAACAACAGCGTGTTCAATGCTCACACAAATTCTTATCGAAGCTGATTTTGACCCCACAGCAGTTATCGGCGGCAAACTTCCTTTAACGGGCACCAACGGTATGGTCGGCAAAAGCGAACATATGGTTTGTGAGGCCTGCGAATTTGTTAATACATTCCTTGATTTATCACCTGATATCGCTGTTGTTCTCAATGTTGATGAAGATCATCTTGATTTCTTCAAAACCTTTGAAAACCTGAAAAAATCATTCACCGAATTTGTTTCTATGGCAACAAAAATGATTATTTATAACGGTGATGATTGCAATACGGTTGAAACCGTTATTCCTGCCATCAATAAATCAGGCAAAAAATCAATAACTTTCGGTCTGAATGAAGCAAATGATTACAGAGCAATAAATATTGAAATGATAAATGAATACGGTTCTTTTGACCTTGTTCATAACGGAGTGAATCTCGGAAGAGTCGTTCTTTCCGTTCCCGGAAAACACAATGTTCTGAACGCACTTGCGGTTATTGCTTCTGCAATGGAATCGGGAGTAAGTTTTGAAAAATGTGTAAGCGGTATCAAGAATTTTACCGGTGCAGGCAGACGCTTTGAAAAGCTTGCGGAAATAGACGGAATAACAATTGTTGATGATTATGCTCATCACCCGAAAGAGCTCGAGGTTACTCTTAATGCGGCAATGAATATGGGCTATAAAAAAGTCTACGCAATATTCCAGCCGTTCACCTATTCAAGAACATCGATTCTCTTTGATGAATTTGTAAGAGTTCTTAAAATTCCTGATTATTGCATTATGACGGAAATTATGGGTTCACGCGAAGTAAACACATACGGAATCTACACTTCACAGCTTGCCGAAAAAATTCCCGGAAGCGTTTGGTTCAATACTTTTGAAGAAGTTGCACAATACGCTGTTGACCACGCAGAAAGCGGTGATTTGATAATCACTCTCGGTTGCGGCGATATTTATAAAGCTGCTAAAATCATAATTAAAAAATTAGAGGAAAGGCGGTAAAAAAATGAAATATACAATTAACCGTACCAACTATAATGATTTTTCAGTATTTGAAATCAATAAACTTGAAGGCAGAGGATACGCCATCCCCTATTCATCAATTGAAACACTTAAGAAAACGCCGCTCAAGAAAGAACGCACAAATTCCGATATGGTTAAAGTTCTTTCGGGAGAATGGGATTTCAAATATTATGCAAGCAACAGCAATCTTCCTGAAACACTTGATTCGGATGCAACCGATTTCTGCAAAATAAAGGTTCCTTCAACCTGGCAGAGAACAGGCTTTGATTCACCTGCATATATAAACTGCCCATATGCTTTTGATAATCCTCCTCCCTATGTTCCCGATGAACAGCCCGTTGGTGTATATAGAAAGAAATTCAATATTGACACAACCGAGAAAACATATATTATTTCTTTCCTCGGAGTTATTTCTTGCCTTGATTTATATATTAACGGCAAATTCGTTGGCTACAGTGAAGGTGCACACAATACAGCTGAATTCGATATAACAGAATATCTTACCGAAGGTGAAAATGAGCTTCTTGCGGTTGTTCATAAATGGTCAAACGGCACATTTCTTGAGTGCCAGGATATGTTCAGAGAAAACGGCATTTTCAGAGATGTTCTTCTTTATGAAATGCCTAAAGTTTATCTTAACGATATTTATTACCGCACCAAAGAAACTGCAAATGGCTGGAATCTCAGCGTTAATTTCAAGCTTGGCGGAAATGCTGACGGATACTGTGTTTATACAGAAATTTATGACGGCAAAAAGCTTATTGCCGAAAAATGCGCAGAAGTTTCAAAAGTTAATTCCGTTGAATTCAAAAATCTTGATGTAAAGAGCTGGAATGCAGAAATCCCCACTCTTTATACAGCCTACACCACTCTCTATCTTGGCGAAGAAGAAATAATGACTGTCAGAAACTATATAGGTTTCAAAACGGTTAAAATCAAAAAAGATATCTTTACCGTTAACGGAAAGAAAATTAAAATCAAGGGTGTTAACCACCACGATTCACATTATAAAAACGGTTATGTTATGAGCTTTGACGATCTTGAAAAAGATATCAAGCTTATGAAATCGCTTAATGTTAACGCTGTCAGAACATCACACTATCCCCCTGATGCAATATTTAATGTTCTTTGTGATATTTACGGTCTATATATAATCGATGAGGCAGATATTGAAACTCACGGTGTTGCTTGTGAACCTCACGATAATTTTGACCTTATAAGCCACAATCCCGAATGGGCACCCAGATACCTTGACAGAGTTAAGAGAATGTATCTTCGTGACAGAAGCCGTGCGGGCGTAATTATGTGGTCACTCGGAAACGAAGCGGGCGGTTATGCTTGTCAGGATGTTTGCTATGAATATCTTCACGAAGTATGCCCCGAAATCCCCGTTCACTATGAAGGTGTTGTTCGAGGCGAAAGACATTCATATGATGTTGTTTCGGAAATGTATACAAATCATAAAGACGTTGAAAAGACCGGCAAGCACACCAGAGGCAGAAAATATACTCCCAAGCCCTTCTTCCTTTGTGAATATGCTCACGCAATGGGTGTTGGCCCCGGCGGACTTGAAGAATATTGGGATATTTTCTATAAGTATGACAATCTTATGGGCGGATGCATCTGGGAATGGAGCGACCATTCGGTTTATCATCCCAACGGCAAATGGAAGTTCACCTATGGCGGCGACCACGGTGAATGGAGACATGACGGCTGCTTCTGCGTTGACGGTCTTGTTTATCCCGACAGAAGACTCCACACAGGCGCAAAAGAAATGAAGAATGTTTACCGACCCGTCAGAGCATCATATGAAGATAATAAGATTACATTTAAAAACACAAACAGATTTAAGAATACATCTTATATAACCGCTGTTTGGGAAGTTGTAAAAAACGGAAATATTCTTATTGCCGCAGATGAAATCATTCTTGACATTGAACCTGAAATGAGCAAAACTTTTGATATTGAGTTCAAGATGCCCAAAGGCGATTGCGACTGCCATATCAATATTTATTATTATGTCGGCGATGATGAAATAGCTTTTGAGCAGTTTGAAATTAAAAATGATTATGAAATTGAAATTTCAAAATCAAAAGATAAGCTCACTCTTATCAATGACGGTGAAAACAGCACTGTTAATTTCGGCAACGGTAATGTTGTTTTCTCAAATAACTCCGGTATGATTGAAAGCTACATCATTAACGGCAAAGAAACGATCAACAACTCCCCTGCTTTTGCCAAAGGATTCATTCCTAACATATACAGAGCATATCTTGATAACGATACAAAATACAGAGATGAATGGATGAAGGCAGGTTATGATGATTATGAATGCATCTGCTCTGATTTTGAAATCGAGCTTGAAAAAGATAAAGCAGAGGTAGAAATAACATATAAACTTAAGAGCAAGAAAACACGCGGATACCTTGCCAAGGTTGAAATTGAATATGAAATCTATGCAGGCGGATATGTTGAAGTTAAGGCAGAATTCAAACCTCTTGCCAAAAAGAGTCTTTCTGCACATATGCCCAGATTCGGTCTTACACTTGAAATGCCGAATGAATTCACAAACATCGAATATTACGGCATGGGTCCCGATGAAAACCTTTGCGATCTTTATGCTCAGGCTATGGTTGGAGTATATAACACAACAGTAGAAGAAATGCACGAACCCTATATCAGACCTCAGGATGCAGGAAACAGATGCAAGGTAAGATATCTTGCAGTTACCGATAATGAGGGTGACGGAATAAAATTTGCATTTGACGATGAATATTTCAACTTCAATGCAAGAAAATTCACACAAAAACTTCTTCAGGAAGCCAAGCACCAGGAAGATCTTCACGATGAAAAAACAGTTGTTGTTAACATCGACGGTTTCACAAGAGGCACAGGTACAGCAAGCTGCGGCCCCGATATTCTTCCTCAGTTTGAGGTTAACGGCAGAAAAGGTCTTGAATTCAAGTTTACAATGATGCCCACTAAATAAAATTTAAGACGGTCTTACTTTTTCAGGTAAGACCGTCTTTTTTTATTCAAAATATTTTCTTAAATTTAATTTATCAACAAAAATTAATCGGTTATCGAAAAACTTTGAAAATCTTCCGATTAAGAATCCGTTAACAATTGCGCAGATAACTGTTCCGATATTAACTCCCACAAAGTTACCTAACCCGAATAAAATAAACGATAGTGCAAGGCCAACCACACAACTTACACAATCATAGGCTGTTTTGAATTTATGAATTTCAATATTGAATTTTGATGAAATTTCTTTAACAAAAAGCTCATAAGCCTCGGGTGAAATATAAGTCTTAAAGAAAAATGCAACTCCACACGAAGTAATCGGCAGACCTGTAGTGTAACAAATTATTCTGTAAACCATTCCATCTGCCGCAATCAAATCCATAACAGAAATGAAACCGTCAAGGAAGAAAGCATAAATAACTGCTGTTACAAAAGAGAAAAAATATGAAATCTTTATTTTTCTGACAATTATAATAATCAAAAGAATCAAAAATCCCTGCAGCAAATATTCGGCCATTCCAAAAGTAAAAAAAGAAAATGTTTGCGATATCTTTTGATAAATAACATATGCAGGAGCAACAACCATGGATACGCCGAAATTTGCCCTTTCAACAAGTGCCGTTCCCAATGCAACAAGAATAACACCGAGAATATAAGCAATCTCGGTATAAAAATTTTTCTTTTTCATTATTCATTACCCAATCTTCAAAAAGCAGCTGACGGTAATATATTTATACCGAAAGCTGCTTTTAATTCATTTTGTTCCGAATATTCTGTCACCTGCATCGCCGAGACCGGGAATAATATAACCGTGGTCATTAAGGCAATCATCAAGTGCCGCTATATAAATATCTATGTCGGGATGTGCTTCCTTAAGGGCATTGAGACCCTCGGGAGCACCGATAATTCCCATAAACTTAATGGATTTGGGATTTCTCTTCTTAATCTGTGCTATTGCATCAATTGCCGAACCGCCTGTTGCAAGCATCGGGTCAAGAACAATAACCTCACGCTCTTCTATATCAGCAGGAAGTTTGCAATAATATTCAACAGGCTGAAGTGTTTCAGGGTCTCTGTAAAGACCGATATGACCTACCCTTGCCGACGGAACAAGAGCAAGAACGCCGTCAACCATACCCAAACCTGCTCTGAGGATTGGGACAAAAGCAAGCTTTTTGCCTGCAAGAACCTTTGTTTTTGCAACCGCTACAGGAGTTTTTGTTTCAACTTCTTTAAGGGGTAAATCTCTTGTTGCTTCATAGCACATAAGAGTTGCTATCTCGCTGATAAGATTGCGGAATTCTTTTGAGGCGGTTTTCTCATTTCTGAGAATTGAAAGCTTGTGGTGAATAAGCGGATGATCCATTATTACAACCTTTGACATAATACAACCTCCCGATATTTTAAAATCTGTTTTCAAGATCTGTTATGTGCGCAAGTCTTCTTTCGTGTCTTTCTTCACCGCTGAAAGGAGT
>JAZOVH010000041.1:0-13588 GCA_045658585.1 Acutalibacteraceae bacterium
AAAAACCCGAACGCATCTCCTATTTTAAAGAGATAGTTCGGATTTTCGTCCTTTGGTCCGAGTGGCGAGACTTGAACTCACGGCCTCTTGACCCCCAGTCAAGCGCGCTCCCAACTGCGCCACACCCGGATATTCTGTTTTTGCGGGGTTCTGTTCAACCCAGCGAATGCTATTATAACACAGAAAAAGAAAATGTCAAGCATATTTTTCAAAAAAGTTATAAAAATCAAAAGTTATTTTATATTCTTTAATTGTGGCATTTGTCACTTGACTTCATTCTTTTCTGAACTTATAATATAAGTAACCTGACACAAAGACTTTTTGTCCGACTGAAAGGTGCTGAACATACAACAGAACGGATTATGATTTGTATTGCCGCACCTTTTTGCAGGTGCGGCATATTTTATTTCGGAGGTTTTTATGGAAACAAGAGTTGCCGTTATGGGCATTATTGTTGAAAACAAAGAATCAACAGAAGAATTGAATTCCGTTCTTCACGCTTACGGAGAATATATCGTTGGCAGAATGGGAATTCCTTATTCCAAGAAAAACATTAATATAATAAGCGTTGCGATTGATGCTCCGCAGGACATAATTTCTGCTCTTTCGGGGAAAATCGGAAAGATTGACGGAATAAGCGTTAAAACCGCATATTCGAATGTGATAAGTAATGAATAAAATTTATAATCTCATTGAAAAACTTGATAAATTTCATTCGCTGACAGTTGAGGAATATGCATTTCTGATTAAAAATTCCAGCAAGGAAACCGCAGAACTGCTTGCAGAAAAAGCTGTTTCGGCACGCAAAGAGATATACGGTGACAAGGTATTCATCAGAGGGCTTGTTGAAATAAGCAATATCTGCAAAAATGATTGCATATACTGCGGAATACGCCGCTCAAATTCGGCTTGTGAGCGATACAGACTGACGGCGGAACAAATTCTTGAATGCTGCGACGAGGGTTACTCACTCGGATTCCGCACCTTTGTTATGCAAGGCGGCGAAGACCCGTTTTACAGCGACGAGGTGCTTTGCGGAATAATTTCAGAAATCAAGCGCAGATATCCCGAATGCGCGGTTACTCTCTCTCTCGGTGAGCGAAGCAAAGAAAGCTATCAGCGGCTTTTTAACGCAGGAGCAGACCGATACCTTCTGCGTCACGAAACGGCGGATAAAGAGCATTACGGCAAGCTTCATCCGCAGGATTTATCTTTTGACAACCGTATGGAATGCCTTTATAATCTTCGTGAAATCGGATTCCAGACAGGGTGCGGATTTATGGTTGGTTCGCCTTATCAAACGGTTGAATGCCTTGCAAAGGATTTGAAATTCATTGAAGAATTTCAGCCCGATATGTGCGGAATCGGTCCTTTTATCCCCCACTCCGCAACGCCTTTCCGTGATATGCCCGCAGGAAGCGTTGATTTAACCTGCTGTCTTTTATCGGTTATAAGATTAATTAAGCCCAACATTCTTCTGCCTGCCACAACGGCACTCGGTTCGCTTGAAAAAGGCGGCAGAGAAAAAGGAATCCTTGCGGGAGCAAATGTTATTATGCCTAATCTTTCACCTTTATCGGAAAGAAAAAAATATGAGCTTTATAACAATAAACTTTCATCGGGCAACGAATCCGCACAGGAAATAGAAAATCTTTCAAAATCAATGGAGAAAATCGGCTACCGTATTGTTACGGAGCGCGGAGATATAGTTAGAGTGACGGGAGCAATCTGAACTATGCCTGAAAGCGAGTCTTTTTAACGCTTTTCGGCGTTTCGTGATTGAAAGGCGTCAAGCCTTCCTGCTCACTCAACTGCCAAAAATCATTTTAAAATCCTTTGCTTTCAGGTCGAAGATTTTTTATCGTGAGGATTTTTGGCTTACTAAGGCACAAAACGGAGCAAATCCTCGACGGATTTGCGAGTATTTTAACGAAAGGAAGGCGGAAATCATCCGATAAAAAACATAGTTCGGATCACTCCCGCCACTCTAAATAATAATCTGAAAGGAAGATATATATGGCAGTTTACAATCCCAAATCACTCAAAGCAGAAGAATTTATTAATGACCAGGAAATTCTTGATACCATTGCGTATGCAGAGGCTAATAAAAATAATATTGAGATTATCGATGCGATACTTGAAAAGGCAAGACCCGTAAGAAGCGGAAACGGAACAACCTGCAAGGGTCTTACCCACCGCGAGGCATCTGTTCTTCTCGCTTGCGATATTCCCGAAAAGGTTGAGCAGATTTATAAAATCGCTGAGGAAATAAAGCTTGCGTTTTACGGCAACCGAATTGTTATGTTTGCTCCTCTTTACCTTTCAAACTATTGCGTTAACGGCTGCGTTTACTGCCCCTATCATATGAAGAACAAAACAATTCCCAGAAAGAAGCTTACTCAGGAAGAAGTTCGCAACGAGGTTATCGCTCTTCAGGATATGGGTCACAAGCGCCTTGCAATCGAGGCGGGTGAAGACCCCGTAAACAACCCCATTGAATATATTCTTGAATGCATCAAAACCATTTACAGCGTAAACCATAAGAACGGTGCAATCAGAAGAGTTAACGTTAACATTGCCGCAACAACCGTTGAAAACTACAGAAAACTCAAGGATGCGGGAATCGGCACATATATTCTTTTCCAGGAAACATATCATAAGCAGAGCTATCTTGAACTTCATCCCACAGGCCCCAAGCACGATTATGATTATCACACCGAAGCTATGGACAGAGCGATGGAGGGCGGCATAGACGATGTTGGTCTGGGTGTTCTTTTCGGACTTGAACTTTATAAATATGAGTTTGCGGGTCTTATTATGCACGCAGAGCATCTTGAAGCCGTTCACGGCGTTGGCCCCCACACAATCAGCGTGCCCCGTGTTAAAAAAGCATCGGATATTGATCCTTCTGTTTTTGACAATTCAATTTCAGATGAAATGTTTGAAAAGATTATCGCTTGTATCCGTCTTGCTGTTCCTTATACGGGAATGATTATTTCAACAAGAGAATCCGAAGAAGTAAGAGGCAAGGTTCTCAATATGGGCATTTCGCAGATAAGCGGTGCTTCAAGAACTTCCGTTGGCGGATACACCGAAAATGACCGTCCGCACGATACGGAACAGTTTGATGTTTCTGACCAGAGAACACTTGATGAGGTTGTCCGCTGGCTTATGCAAAACGGTCACATTCCCTCATTCTGCACAGCTTGCTACAGAGAAGGCAGAACAGGCGACAGATTTATGTCACTTTGCAAAAACGGACAGATTCTTAACTGCTGCCACCCCAACGCGCTTATGACGCTCACCGAATTCCTTGTTGACTACGCTACCGAAGAAACAAAGAAAATCGGCTATGAACTCATTGAAAAAGAGCTTAAGAAAATTCCGGGAGAAAAGGTTCGTGCAATCGCAAAGCAGAATATTGAAGATATAAAAAATTCAAACAGAAGAGATTTCAGATTCTGAGGATACAAATATGAGTCTTAACAATACCGCTTCGGCAGATAGAATTCACATAGGATTTTTCGGACTTCGCAATGCGGGCAAATCAAGCCTTGTTAATGCAGTTACGGGTCAGGAGCTTGCAGTTGTTTCCGATGTTAAAGGAACAACAACCGACCCCGTAAAAAAAGCAATGGAGCTTTTGCCTCTGGGTCCCGTTGTTATTATTGACACACCGGGTATTGATGATGAGGGAACACTCGGCGAAATGAGAGTTAAAAAAGCCCGTCAGGTGCTGAATTATGCCGATATTGCCGTTCTTGTTTCCGACAGCACAAAAAAAGAGCTTCATCAATCTGAAAAAGAATTGATAAAGCTTTTTGAAGATAAAAAAATTCCTTATATCATTGCTTACAGCAAAGCAGATTTGCTTGGAGCAATACCCGAAAAAAGCGAAAAATCCATTTATGTGAGCGCTGAAAACAAAATCAATATAAACGAACTTAAGGACATGCTTGCAACGCTTACGAAGAAAAGCGAAAACGGCAAAAAAATTGTTTCGGATTTGCTTTGCGAGGGCGACTGCGTTGTGCTTGTTGTTCCGATTGATGAATCTGCACCGAAAGGCAGACTTATTCTGCCTCAGCAGCAAACCATAAGAGACATTATTGAGGCAGGTGCAACATCTGTTGTTTGCAGAGATACCGAACTTGTGCAAACACTTGCAATGCTCGCAAAAAAGCCCAAGCTTGTTATTACGGATTCGCAGGCATTCGGCAGAGTTTCAAAGGATACACCCGAGGATATCCTGCTCACCTCGTTTTCAATACTTTTTGCCCGCTATAAAGGCAATCTTGAAAATGCGGTAAAAGGTGCGGCACAGCTTGATAAGCTTAACGACGGCGACACCGTGCTCATCTCAGAGGGTTGCACACATCACAGACAGTGCAACGACATAGGAACGGTAAAAATGCCTTCGTGGATAAGCAATTACACGGGCAAAAAGCTGAATTTTGAATTCACTTCGGGAACAGAATTCCCTGATGATATTTCAAAATATGCACTTGTTGTTCATTGCGGAGGCTGTATGCTAAATGAACGCGAAATGCAATACAGAATGCGTCACAGCACGGATTGCGGAGTACCCATGACAAACTACGGAACGGCAATAGCTCAGATGCACGGCATATTAAAACGCAGTTTAAGCCCGTTTCCGAATATTATTAATTTGCTTAAATAAAAGAACAACCGCTGAAGCCGAAACTTCAGCGGTTATTTTAATTTTAAAATGCAAAGTATTTTTCTCTCTGCTTCTGAATTCTGCCGCTGATGAATTCGAGGGTTTCTTTTGCGCCCTCAATTCCGCAGGCATAATCTTTCATCGCTCTGCCCTCTTCGTAGCAAAGGTCATCGTGAAGCGGGAAATAATCCTTAAGAAGGAAGTTCGCATAGCGAGCGAGTCTGAAATCGCCCACAAGGCGGTATTCCTTGCTGATGCCGTCAATTGCGATTGAATAGAAATTCTTGATTGAATCAATGATGGCTTCTCTCTCGTTTGCGGGTGAGAATACCATTGTTGAAGCAACATAAGCATTCACATTATTGATTGAACTGTGGCTGTCTGTGCTTCCTACGATGGGGAACTTTTCATATCCCTTTGCAAGCACTTCATAATATTTATGAGTCTGGAAACCGTTATGCTCATAATAATTTTCACCGCCAAGCACCTCAAAAGCATCAAACGGATGAGTTTTGAGCATATAATCTGTTATGTTTTCGGGCACCTGATGAACATTTGAAAGCCAGTAGGGATGGCAGAAAATACCCAGGCCCTCTGCTTTTCTGATATGATTGAAAACCCAAACGCAACTTGCATAGGTGAATGGTTCAATTCCTTCGGGAATATCAAGAGTTGCGGCAAGAGCATCAACCTCGGCTCTGTAGCCGTCTTCGTCAATCTGTTCGGGGCAAGGGAAGCCGTTGAAACGGCGTTTTTCTATATCGTTGCCGTATTCGCTGATATACTCTTCTTCCTTAAGAATTGCATTAACTGAATATTTGCCGCCGAAATTAACAATATGAACATCGTTGATATGGTCGGGCTGAAGATCAGGCAGATGCACTTCTTCACCGGGAACAATGTTGAATTCTATGGGCACATCCTTATAAACATCGATAGCTTCAAGCGAAGGCCAATAGCGGTGATGATCGGTTATAGCAAAGAAATCATAGCCGTGCTTTCTGTAGTTTGCGCAAACAATTGCGGGCGACTGCTTACCGTCGGAGCAGCAGGTGTGCATATGAAGGTCACCTATAAGCGGATATCTGCCGCAAAGGTCTTCATCAAGAGCATAAACGCTCAGCTGAAGAAGTCTTTTATCGTTTGTTTTATCAAAAAATCTGACATAATACTGCTGTTCGCGGGGGAAGGTGTGAGTTATTTTATAGCAGTTGCCTTCCATTGAATAAGGAATTTCATAGCCGTTGCCTCTGTGGGGATAATCTCTGGGGTTGCCGTCATCAAGACCGAAAATTTTAATGATAACATTCTCGGGATTTTCAAACTCTGCGTGATAGCCGAGAGGCTTTATTGTTATTGTTATTTCTTTACCTGCAGGGAAAACCTTGGGGTAAATATCATAATAATGCATTTCGTTGGTCATTTTTATTACTCCTTTATTTCAACGGTCTGATTTGTTTCGTATGATATATATGAGTTTTCAAGAAGAACTGCAAGTTCAATTGCCTCTTTCATACCAAGACCTTCGGGTGAGCCCGTGCCGTTAATGCAGGCATCAACAAAAAGGTCGATGGGGTATCCGCCTTTTTCGGGAAGTCTGTCGGGAACAATGAAATCTTTGTTGAGCTTTGCTGTTTCGGTTGTTTTATATTTTATATCTCCGCCCTGCCAGAGAAGAATGCCGTCAGTTCCGTGAACCTCAATGGTATAGGGCGATGAGAAAGCAAGGAACGAGGTTTCGGAAACGCCGATTGCTCCGCTTTCAAATTCAATTACGGAAATTGCGTTTTCGTCAACGGGTGTTCCGAGCACGGAATTTGCAATACCCGTTATCTTTTTAGGCTTGCCGCAAAGATAAGCAAGAAGATACATCGGATGGCAACCGAGATCCATCATTGCTCCGCCTGCGCAGTCCTCTTTCACAAACCAGTATTCGGGCAGCCATTTGCCGCTTACGCCGTTATGTGCATTTCGTATTCTGACATTTGTTACTCTGCCGAAATCGCCGTTTTCAATATGCTCCTTTGCAAATCTTACAACAGGCCAAGCCTTATGGGGGAATGAAATCGTGAATGTTACGCCGTTTTCTTCAACAACCCTTGCAATCTCCTTGCACTCCTCAACGGTGCAGGCAAGAGTTTTTTCTGTAAAAATATGTTTACCCGCTTTTGCGGCACGGATAAGAACATCGGTGTGCATTGTTGTGGGTGTGCAGCAGCAAACCGCATCAACATCTTCTCTTGCAAGAACAGCATCAAGGTCTGCAACAAAATCGCAGCCGAGTTCCTTTGCCCAAGGCTCTCCCCTTTCAGGTTTTTCATCCCACACGGCAGTTATTTCAGCCTTGCCGGTGTTTATAAAATCGCGGGCATAACCCTCTGCGTGAACGTGCCATTTTGAAAGCATTGCAATTCTGAGCATAATTATTCCTCCAATATAACAGTTATAAAAATATCATATCACAGCAAAATAAAAAAGTCGAGAAAAAAGCAAAGATTTTCCCGACTTTTTGCAGATATTGTATAAACCGAAAATTTATGTTATAATTCACCGTGTTTCTTTCTGTTTTGCGATATATTCGGCACCTACAGAGCCGAGGCAAACAAACACCGAAAGCGGGCGCACGCTGTTGAGCAAGCCGTCGCTTATTCCGATAACGGAATAATAATCAAAAATTCTGCCCGCTCCCACATACAGAAAAGCTGAAACTGCAATAATAAGAATTATAACCGTATATCCTGCCGCAAGTACCCTTTTGGCAGGCTTATGCACCTTATCAAATATATTTTTCATTACGGAACCTCCCGCAACAATTATACTATGTTTTATCAACTCATTCAAACCCAAAATAATGCCAAAAGGATGAACTGAAAATGAATTTTGGAATATCCACATCCTGCCTTTATCCCATGAATACCGAAGAATCGCTTGAAATTCTTTGCAAGGGCGGAATCGAACGCTGCGAGGTTTTTCTTAATTCCGACAGAGAAACCACTCCGCAGTTTGCAAAAAAACTTAAAAATATTGCTGATGCACATTCGGTGAAGATTGTTTCGGCACACCCGTTTTCTTCTTTTTCCGAAACATTCATGCTTTTCAGCGAATATGAAAGACGGTTTTATGAAACTCTTGATTTTTATAAGAGATTTTTTGAAACCGCTTCGGTTATGGGCGCAGATATTGCGGTTATCCACGGCTCTCTGCTTCCCGCCAAAATAAGCAAAGAAGAATATTTTGAGCGTTTTTCAAAGCTTATTGACGCGGGTAAGGAATTCGGAATAAGGGTTGCACCTGAAAATGTCCGCAAGCATCTTAACCAGAGTCCCGAATTTTTAAAAGAAATGAAAAATGCTCTCGGCAACGATTTTAACCTCGTTTTTGACATTAAACAATCTGTTCTTGCGGGCTATGAACCGATTGAATTTGCAAAAACCTTTGCAGAAGATATAATTCATATTCATATCAGCGACCATAATTCCGAAAGTGCATGCCTTCCGCCGTCAAAAGGCTGCTTTGATTTCGGAAAGCTGTTTTCCGTTATGAACGATGCAAATTATAGCGGCAGTTATATAATTGAGCTTTACCGCCACGACTTCGGAAAACCCGAAGAATTATTTGATGCACTTTCGTTCGTGCGAAACTTGTAAAATACCCTTGAAAAATATTAATCCTGTGGTATAATTTTATCAAAGAGAATTTTCCGAAAAGGAGAAATAATTATGAAATGTCCGTTTTGCGGCTTTGAAGAAAGCAAAGTTATCGATTCAAGACCTACCGACGAAGGCGAGCGTATACGCAGAAGAAGAGAATGCACAAGCTGCCTCAAGCGTTTTACAACATATGAAATAATCGAAAGTGTTCCCGTTATCGTTGTTAAAAAGGATAAATCAAGAGAGGTTTTTGACCGTAACAAGCTTTTCAACGGTATGCTCCGCGCTTGCGAAAAAAGACCTGTTTCACTTGACTCCATTGAAAGATCGGTTAACGAGATTGAAGCTGCTCTTCAGAATTCGCTTGACAGAGAGGTAACCTCCGTGCGCATCGGCGAAATGGCAATGGACAAACTCAAAGACCTTGACGAAGTTGCTTATGTTCGTTTTGCATCTGTTTACAGACAGTTTAAGGATATTAACACATTTATGGATGAGCTTGCAAAGCTTCTGAGTGAAAAATAATCAGATGAAAAGGCTTGTTATTTTTCTTTTGGTTTTCTGCACCGTATTTTTCTGCTCCTGCAAAAAAAGCGAGCCCGAGATTATCAAAACTGCGGATATGCTCAATATAACCAACGAGGATTCCGATTATCAGGGTTGTTTTGAAAGATATGAAGCGGTTGTTTCTGCTGTTGTTTCAAAAACATCCGTTCTTGAAAACGCGCACAACGATAAACTTAAGATTGAAACAGATTCCGAATATTTTTTTGAGGATGAATATATTCCAACCTCATTTGAGCCGTTTGAGCTTGATTTTGTTTCGGTAACCAATCACTTCACCCCCTCATTGGATTTGAAGCAGGCGGAAGAGATTTATAAAAATATCAGCCGCGGTATGACGGTTGAATATTCATCAGATGGCATAAATTACAATCTGCGGTTTGTTTCCGAAGAGCTTGTTGAAGAATATTCGGCGGAATATAATGAAGAGTTTGACTCCTTCAGATATATTTTCAGCATTGAAGATTCCGAAGAAACACGCACCGAAGAATTTCTTGAATTCATTAAGTTTGAAAACGGAGCATATGCAATTCAAAGCAAAAAAACACGCTGCTATGTTGATTTTGATGAAAACGGCGAAATAGAGTTTTTCACCTGCGCAACCCTCAGAGCAGATGAATATTCGCTTGACGAAAGCATCTTTCCTCAAAAAGAAGCCCTCTCCGCCGATTGGGTAACAGAAAAAGGCAAAAACGCTTTTGAAAGCATTCACACATATAAAGACGGCGTTCTCTCCCATTCCGAATGCAGCAGCGGCCCGTGGAAAACGGTTAACATAACTGCCGCAGATTTCAGCTCGGCATTTTATATGTAAAATATTGCCGCACTATTCGGTGCGGCTTTAATTTTGGAGTTTATTGATATGAATGACAAAATAAAAACGGTATGCAGCTATCTTGATAACCTTGGCGTTGCTTACAAAAAAATCGAGCATTCCCCCGCCGCAACAATTGAGGAATGCAAAAAAATTGAAGAAATTCTTAATGATACCATCTGCAAGAATCTTCTTTTGAGAACAACCAACGGCTCGGCATATTATCTGCTGATTTTAAGAAACGACAAGCATTTTGTAACAAGCAGGATTTCAAAAACTCTTGGCTCTTCAAGACTTTCTTTCACTTCGGGAGAAGAGATGGAAAATATGCTTAACACCTCCCCCGGTTCATTAAGCATTCTCAGCCTGATTTTTGATAAAGAGAAAAAAATAAAGCTTGCCATAGACAGAGATGTTATTGAAAATGAATATTTTTGCTGCCATCCCTGCGATAACTCGGCAACATTAAAAATAAAATCATCTGATATTTTAAATACTTTTATTCCATCGCTCGGAACAAACCCTATTATCATTGAAGCATAATTAACGGAGATTTATATGAATATTTTTGAAAACAGTCAGACACAGTTTATAGTATCACAGATTTTCAGCGCAATTGCCACTTTTCTGCTTCTCTTTTCATTTCAGCAGAAAACCCACAAAAAAATCGTTCTTATGCAGGCTGCATCGGGAGTTCTCTTCGGAATTCAGTATATGCTTATCGGTGCATACGAAGGCATGATTTGCAATTATATCGGCGCGGTAAGATCAATCGTTTATTCATTCAGAGGCAAATCAAAATTAGTTGACAGCATAATTTGCCCTGCCGTATTTGCGGTTATTTTTGCAATAAGCGGAATTGTTACATATAAAAATATTTTCTCGCTTCTTCCGATTGTTGCAATGGCTATTTCTTCATTTGTTCTCTGGTCGCCAAAGACCCAGCAGCTTCGTGCACTTTCAATGCCAACCTCGGCAATGTGGCTTGTCTATAACGCAATAAGCCATTCCTATGTTGCGGTGCTCACCGAAGTGCTCAATCTTATTTCAATCGTAATTGCACTCATAAGATTCAGAAAGAAAAAGGTATAAAATAATTTCAGCCGATGCATCCAAATGCATCGGCTGTTTTTTTAATAATCAAGCTTTATTCCTCGGTCAAGAGGCTTTGCAACATAAACATCGGGGCAGATTTTTTCAAGCTCTTTTGCACAATCTTCGGCCTTTTTCTTATCTTCAAACAAACCGAAAACGGTGGGACCGCTGCCGCTCATCTGATAGAGCGATGCACCGAAAGCTCTCATTTTTTCTTTAATTTCAACCCTTTCGGCAACCTCGATAACCTGCTCAAAAACATTACCCGCATAGCGGCATATTCCTTCAAAATCGCCTTTTTCACAAGCATCAAGCATTCTCATTGAATCGGGATGATAAATATATGAGCTGTCGGCATCGGCATAAGCCTGAGCGGTTGAAACACCTTTTTCGGGCTTTGCCAGAACAACATAGCAATCCTTAAGCGGTTCAAGTTTTGAAAGCACTCCGCCCGTATTCTGCGAAAGGCAGGTGCCGCCCACAATGCAGAAAGGCACATCGCTTCCGACTGTTAAACCGATTTTGCAAAGCTCATATTCCGAAAGTTTGGCGGAATAAAGTTTATTGAGTGCAACAATAACTGCCGCCGCATCGGCGCTTCCGCCCGCAAGACCCGCTTCAAAGGGTATATGCTTTTCAATATGTATCTTAACATCGGGTTCTTTGTTTATTGCATCAAAGAATTTTTTTGCCGCCTTATATGCAATATTCTTTTCATCGGTTGGCAGGCGGCTCTCGGAGCAGGTCAGAAAAATGCCTGCTTCATCGGATTTTTCAACGGTTACAATATCCTCAAGCCCAACGCTTTGCATAACCATAAAAAGGCTGTGGTATCCGTTATCGAGTTTTCCGACAATATCAAGAAAAAGATTGATTTTAGCCGGTGCATAAGCAGTTATTTTCATAGTGACGCTCCTTTCTGTTTCATTCAATGGGTATGAGTGTTGGTGTTCTGCCCTGGTAAATTGCTATTTTATCAAACCCGCATTTAAGCGCAAGCTCATAGCCTTTATCTATGCCTGCACCCAGATGCTCCGCATAATGTGCATCCGAGCCTATGGTTATAAGCTTTCCGCCGAGTTCTTTATATCTTCTCAAAATACTCTCATCGGGCGAGGTAACGCCGATAGGCTGGCGAAGTCCCGCTGTGTTGATTTCGAGAGATTTCTGATTTTTTATGAGAGTTAAAAGTATTTCATCAATTATTTCACCAAAGTCCGACATATCAACTTTTTTGCCGTATTTGCCCACTATATAACGCAAGGGATAAGTTAAATGAGCAAGGGTATCAAATCCGTTCCATTGAGCAAGAAGAAGCTCCTGCTCAAAATACTGCCTGAGCAAATCCATATAATCTATACTTTCATCGCTGAAATCCATATAATAAAAATCCTGAACATTCGGCAAATTATGAATTGCACCGATAACGAAATCATATTTCATCGTTTGCAGAAGCTTATCGGCAACGGGCTTATCATAAACAGCCTGACCGAGCTCCGCACCTACACAAACAATAAGCTTGCCGTTAAAAGCCGAGCGTGCCTTTGCAACCTCAAAAAATGACTGAATTGCCGTGCGGTCAAAATTATCTTTATAAAACGCATCTATTTCAAGATGGTCCGTAAATGCAACAGCGCGCAGACCTTTCATATATGCGGTTTCGCAAAGATACATTGTTGAATGGTTGCCGTCAAACGAATTATCGGTATGTGTGTGGAGGTCAACAAGATTTTTAAATTCCATTTTGTTTTCTCCTTTGAAAACATTTTATACTTTATATTAACACATTTTTTCGCATTGCAACAGTAATTTTTCAAAAAATATTGTTTGATTTGTATTTTTATGGTAAAATATTTAAAAATTAATTTCTTAAAGGATAAATCATATGAAAATAATCGTTACGGGAGCAAAAGGTCAGCTTGGGTATGATGTTGTTTTGCAGTTAAAAAAATGCGGACACGCAGCCATTGAAGCAGACCTGCCCGAACTTGATATAACAAATAAATCTGCAGTTGAAGCTTTTTTTGAAACCCATAAACCCGATGGCGTTATTCACTGCGCCGCATACACAAATGTTGACGGTGCGGAAACAGAAAAAGAGCTTTGCGAAAAAATAAATTACATCGGCACAAAAAACATTGCGGAATGTTGCCAAAAGTATCGTTCAAAGCTTATTTATATCAGCACCGATTATGTTTTTGACGGCAATGGAAATGAGCCTTTTGAAACCGATGCCGCAACCGCACCCTGCAATTTTTACGGCAAAACAAAGCTTATGGGTGAAAAGGCTGTAACTGAAATCTGTGAAAGATATTTTATCGTTCGGATTTCTTGGGTTTTCGGCAGTAACGGCAAAAACTTTGTTAAAACAATGCTTCGCCTTTCAAAAGAAAGAAATGAACTTACAGTTGTTTGCGACCAGATCGGCTCACCCACATATACGCCCGACCTTGCCGCTCTTCTTTGCAATATGATTGAAACCGAAAAATACGGCGTATATCACGCAACAAACGAAGGTTTTTGCTCCTGGGCAGAATTTGCCTCTGAGATAATGAAGCTTTCGGGTGCAGAAACAAAAATAATTCCCGTTCCAAGCAGCGAATATAAAACTGTTGCAACCAGACCCGCAAATTCAAGAATGTCAAAAAAATCCCTTGATAATTCAGGATTTGACCGAATTCCCGAATGGCAAAACGCACTTGAAAGATTTCTTTCACAAGAACTTAACAAATAATATGCAAATATTGTAACTCATCTATTATTCTTTAAAAGATAAATAAATTG
>JAZOVH010000042.1:0-22042 GCA_045658585.1 Acutalibacteraceae bacterium
CGTCTTGATGAAGTAACCGATTACATTCTTGAAAAAATGAAGGAAACCGGTATCAAATGCCTTTGGGGTACAGCCAATATGTTCTCCAACCCCCGTTTTATGAACGGTGCAGGTAGCACAAACTCTGCAGATGTATTTTGCTTTGCAGCAGCACAAACCAAAAAAGCACTTGACTTAACCGTTAAACTTGGCGGTAAAGGTTATGTTTTCTGGGGCGGAAGAGAGGGTTATGAAACTCTCCTCAATACCGATGTAAAGTTTGAACAGGAAAATATCGCTCGCCTTATGCGTCTTGCAATTGACTACGGCAGAAAAAGCGGCTTTGAAGGCGATTTCTATATTGAACCCAAGCCGAAGGAGCCCATGAAGCACCAGTATGATTTTGATGCTTCGACTGCTATCGGTTTCCTCAGACAGTACGGCCTTGATAAGGATTTCAAGATGAATATTGAAGCAAACCACGCAACTCTTGCAGGCCACACCTTCCAGCATGAGCTTCGTGTTTCTGCAATAAACGGTATGCTCGGCAGTATCGACGCAAATCAGGGCGACTATCTTCTCGGCTGGGATACCGATGAATTCCCCTTCGATGTTTACGAAGCAACAATGTGCATGTATGAAGTTATCAAAGCAGGCGGTCTCACAGGCGGCTTCAATTTTGATGCAAAATGCCGCAGACCCAGCAACACTCTTGAAGATATGCTTGAAAGCTACATTCTCGGTATGGATACTTTTGCTCTCGGCCTTATGAAAGCTGCAGAGATTATTGAAGACGGCAGAATTGACGGTTTCATCAAGGATAAATATTCAAGCTTCGAAAGCGGAATCGGCGCAAAAATCGTTTCAGGTGAAGCAACTCTTGAAGAACTTGCAGCTCACGCTCTTGAATTAAAAGGCATTGAAGCTCCTATTTCAGGCAAGCAAGAAAGACTTGAAGGAATTCTCAACAGCATCCTCTTCTCCTGAAAATCCCCTTATTTTGCGGTTATTTGGCAAAATGCCCAAAACAACCGACTATATATTGTGAATTTTTTAATCGCAATCCTCTTCCCAAAAAGAGAAAAATATAGTAGAATATAGTTTGTAAAAAAATTAGCGGAGGTAAAAGCCATGCCCGATTATCAGGATTTCACCACAATACCCGTAGGTCAGCTCGGCATTATTGCATTGCCCGGCTGCGAAGAAGTTGCCAAAAAGATTGACAGCTACCTTGTTAAGTGGAGAAAAGAAAGAGAAAGCGAACACAAATCCACACTCCAGTTTAACGGATACGAGAGAGATTCTTACATTATTGATGCTTCTTTCCCCCGATTCGGAACAGGCGAAGGAAAATGCGTTATCAAAGAAACTGTAAGAGGTTTTGATATTTTCATCCTCTGCGATGCTTTCAACCACGGTGTAACATATAAGATGTATGGCAAAGAAGTTCCCATGAGCCCCGATGACCATTACGCAAACCTCAAGAGAGCAATCAGCGCAATCGGAGGCAAAGCAAGAAGAATAACAGTTATTATGCCTATGCTTTATGAAGGCAGACAGCATAAGCGTTCAAGCAGAGAATCTCTTGACTGCGCAGATATGCTTCGTGAACTTTGCCTTAATTTCGGCGTTGATAACATCATCACATTTGTTGCTCACGACCCCAGAGTTCAGAACTCAATCCCCCAGAACGGTTTTGAAAATGTTCAGCCCGTTTACCAGATGATTAAGGCAATGTGCAAAAACATTCCCGACCTTAACATTGATAACGATCATATGATGGTTATTTCACCTGACGAAGGCGGTATGGGCCGATGCATTTATTTCTCATCGGTCCTCGGTCTTGACCTTGGTATGTTCTATAAGCGCCGCGATTACTCGGTAATTATCGACGGCAGAAACCCCATTGTTGAACACCAGTTCCTCGGTGACAATGTTGAAGGCAAGGATGTTATCATTGTTGACGATATGATTTCATCGGGCGATTCAATGATTGAGGTTGCAACAAAGCTTAAGGAACTTAAAGCAAACAGAATCTTTATCTGCTCATCCTTCGGTCTTTTCTGCAACGGTCTTGATGTTTTTGATAAGGCTTATGAAAAGGGTCTTATCAATAAGGTTTTCACAACAAACCTTATCTATTCAACACCCGAGCTCCTTTCAAGAGATTGGTATGTAAGCGTTGATATGTCAAAATACTGCTCATATATCATTGATACTCTTAATCACGATGAATCCGTAAGCGGTCTGCTTGACCCCAAAGACAGAATCAACAAGATTCTTAAAAAATACGGTTTCAATACTCACGTTGAATCATAAAAAATATCCCCGCAGATTAAATCTGCGGGGAATTTTGTTTATATGAAGAAATATCTTATCAGATAAAGAATAATCATATGAACCGGATAGAAGGCATAGAAGCCGTATTGCAAGGCTTTTTTGCCTTTTCCTTTTTTGCCGCCGTAAAGCCATATGGGGATAAGTGAGAAAACTGCAAATCCCTGAATTGCAAATTCAAAGGTTTTTCCGAACAGTTCAACAACAATCATCTGACCTTCAAAAAGAATAAGGTTGAACAAAAGCATTGCGATAAGCTGCAAAACCCACGCAAACGGAAAATCTCTGAAAAGATAAAACATAACAACCGTCAGATAACCCCAGAAACCGTAATCGGGGAAACCGATAAATGAAGCGAGAGAGAGTAAAATCAGAAGCAATATGCCTTTTACCGTTGTTTTTTTATTCTTTTCTTTTTTGATTTTATCAATCTGATAAATTGCAAGAAGACCGAGAAGCAATGTAAACATTACATTCTGATGATATGGATAAAACCAGTTCCCGCCGTAAAAATAGTTGAACGGTATTTCAGAAATCAGGGCAAATGTCAAAAGTCTTAATATGTATTTTTTGACATTCGATGTGTGGATAAATCCTTCTGAAATCTGAAATGCAAAGATCGGAAATGTAAGTCTTCCGAGATATGTCATCCAATCATTTCCCGATACAACGGTTGCCCACAGATGGTCAAAAACCATAAAAACCGCCGCAAGGATTTTGAGCATATCGGTTGATAATCCGCCAAAGGGCTTTTTAATTAAAGGGCTGTTGCAGGGGAATTTTTTGAATTCTTCTTTAATCATTTTTACACCTCTGTTTTTCTTTTTCCAAAATAATTATAACATTTTATATTGCAGAATTATATATTCAATATATTTAATATGTCTGCTTTCAAACCAAAAACCCGCCGTTTGGCGGGTTTTCTGCGTTATTTAACTGCTTTAAAATATTTCTTGAAGCTTGTGCCGTCTCTGTTATCAAAGAAGGTAAGGTTAATTCCCGCATTCATAAGAAGTGCACCTGAATAAACCTCATCTGTATCTTCATCAACATAATACTTATCAGGGTCAAGACCTTTGAGTTTAAGCACATAGCTTCTGTTTTCGTGCTCTCTCATAACAACACTTGTAACAAGAGCCTCATTTTTATCTTCGGAAACAAACATCCACGCCGCCTTATATTCATTATCAAAGGGAGAAATAAGGCGGTAAAGGTCACCGAAATGAATAACATCATAATATTTATGATATTCGGCAACTTGCGCCTTTACGATTTCAGCTTCATTTTCGGTAAATTTATTGGGGTCAAGCTCATATCCGAATGAGCCCCAGAGAGCAACATCACCCTTAGTTTCGTAGCCTGTTCTTCTGCAAGCGGAAACGTGAGCACCCATTGTGAGAGCGGGATAACACATTGAAGTGCCGAACTGGATTGTAAGGCGTTCAATGGGGTCTGTGTTGTCGCTTGTCCATATCTGGGGTGAATAATAGAGTGTGCCGGGGTCAAAGCGTCCGCCGCCACCCGAACAGTTTTCTATAAGCATATCGGGGAAAGCTTTATTGAGTCTTTCCATAACATCATATGTGCCGAGCACAAATCTGTGGAATATTTCTTTCTGTCTTTCGGGGGGAAGAAGCGCCGAGCCAACCTCAGTAAGATTTCTGTTGAAATCCCATTTAAGATAATCAACATTATTTGCCGAAAGCACTTTATACATTTCACCGAAGATATAATCTCTTACATCCTGACGGCTGTAATCAAGAACATACTGATATCTTGCAATAGACTTTTCTCTGCCGGGAACGTGGAGACACCATTCGGGATGAGCGCGGTAGAGATTGCTGTCTCTTGAAATCATTTCGGGTTCATACCAGATACCGAACTTCATACCGATGCCGTTTATTCTGTCGATAAGCTGAGTGAGAGTGCCGCCAAGCTTTTCTTCGTTAACCTGCCAATCGCCCAGACCGCTTCTGTCGGAATTTCTGTCACCGAACCAGCCGTCATCCATAACAAGCATTTCCATTCCGAGTTCCTTTGCTTTCTTTGCAAAGGAGAAAATCTTCTCACCGTCAAAATCCATGCCCGTTGCTTCCCAGTTATTGATGAGAAGAGGTCTCTTGATATTTTTCCACTTGCCTCTGAAAAGATGCTTTCTGTAAAGTCTGTGGAAAATTCGGCTCATTTCACCAAGACCCTTATCGGTATAAACCATAACTGCCTCGGGAGCATCAAAGCAATCCCCTGCTTCGAGATGCCATCCAAAGCTTTCGGGATTGATACCCATAAGCACTCTGCTGCCGCCGTATTGGTCAACCTCAACGGAGAAATCAAAGTTACTGCTGTAAACAAGATTAAAGCCGTATACCGAGCCGTTATCCTCGGTTGCGCCCTTTTCCATAAGAGCAGCAAAGGGATTGTGGCTGTGACCCGATGAACCTCTTTTGCTTGCAACAGACTGTCTGCCGTGAGAAAGAGCTCTCTTTTCAAGGCTTCTTTCCTTGCCCCATCTGCCGTAAAGGCTGAGCATATCATAATCGTAATTACTGAAATCAACCGCACAACTGTATACTCTTTCAATATCAACTGACTTTTCAGAATTATTGATAATCTTTACTCTTCTGGTCATCGCACCAAGTTTTTCAAAAACTGTATAATAGAGTACAGCCTGAACACCTGTTACCTTATCTTCGGTTAAGATTTCAAGAGTTGTTGCATCTGACTCATCCTCGGCATAAAGGGCGGGAAGACCCTCAATTCCGGGCTTGCCCGAATAAATTTTATGTGAAACATAACGAACATCGGTTGATGTGTTGCCGTCGGCATTTTTTACGGAAAGAGCTGAAATTCTGAAATCGCCCGTTCCCTCGCAAGGATACTCCATCGGAGCCATATCCACTGTAAAAAGTCCGTCGGTAACATTGATATTGCTAGGGCTGAATGAAGCAAAATATCCTCTGTATTTGAGTGCACTAACGTTTGAATCGGGAATTTTTGCGCCGTAATAAAGATGAACAAGATAGTTTTCCTGATAAATCTCAATTATGTAGCTTGAAGTTGCTGTATCAAGCTTAAAAATCTTTTTTTCGCTGTCAAAAACTATAGGCATTTCAGTTCTCCTTAATCAGTTGATTTATTTTTTCTCTTGTATTCAGAAGCCACTCCGCGTTTCTCGGATAGCTTGTGAATTTAAGAGGCTGCTCACTCTCAATAAGCTTAATAACCTTTTCTCTGCCGATTTTGCTTTCAAGAAGCTGCATCGCCATCATATCCTGGAAACCGTCATAGAAAACTTTAAGTCTTAAGCTTGCCAGAGCTTCTCTGTTTTCGCCGGGATAAACCATAAATGAATCGCCCGAAGGGAAGCTTCCGCCCGCATCTGTAATTTCATAAGGGCTGATAGCTTTAACCGAATATTGAAGGTTATAGAAATTATATCCCCACTGCAAGAAGCCTTTAACCTCATAACGGTAAAGCAAAGTGCCGAGCACTCTGTTACGCATTGAAGGCATAGCCATAAATCTGTTGGGCAGATAATCGTGGTCTTGTCCGCAGCAGTAATATGTCCAGAGTTCAGGCACATTGCCTGCAAAATCCTCTATATCAGCCTCGCAGGGAACGGGCAATTTAACTGCACCCGTTTTATAAAAATCAAAATCCGAAAGAGCATCAAAAGTTGCAAATCCGGGGAAGATTTCTTCAAAAAGCTCTGAATGTTTTTTGTATGTTTTCAGATGCTTTTCGGAAGGCTCATCCGAAACATGAAGAAAACATCTTTCGCGGATTCCGTTTTTATCAAGAAATTTTAAAAGCTCTGCGGCAAAAGAACGCAGAAAATCCTGATATTTTCTTCCCGTTGCTTTTGTTTTCCAGCCGAAAAGCTTCTTTTCTCTGCCCTTGCTGTCAATCACAACAATTTTAGGTGCGTGCTTTGCTCCCCATTGAGTGAATAAATGGCTCAATTCAAAATACTTAACACCGCATTTTACGCACATATCAATCCATTTTTTAAGGTTTCTGAAATCAAAGCGGTAACCTTTTCCGTTTTTATAAACCTTAACAAGCTGAACCGTTCTTCTTTCTCCGCCAACCTTGGTATCAAGCGGAGGGGTGAAAAGAGGAGTAAGAATGCAGTTTATGCCGTGTTCAACGGCAGTTCTGATAAAGCTTTCATTAACTTTCCAATAGTCTTCACTCATAGCTTCAAAACCGTAATAATTGCAAAGACAATCTGAATGATACCAGTTTGTATGAATAAGACTCTGCTCCGGAAGTTCCGCATTGATGACCTCAATGCCTATTTTCTTTGTCTGAACATTTTCTGCGCATATAAGCGATATATCAAGAGTGTTGTTTCCGACACAGTTGCCGCAGGGCGAAACCTCGAACCAAACGCTGTACCACACGCCTTTTTCTGCGTCAATTTCGCCGTTTATCGGTTCAAGACAATCGGGATATAAGCCCGAGGTTTTACGCAAAAAGAACTCATCTGCATCCTTATTGCAAGCTGTTCCGACGGGAACACTTTTCACAAGATATGATTTTACATAGCCTGCAAGCTCACCTGACAGTTCAACTTTTATCTTACAGTTTTCCTCTGCGCAAAAAGCCGCCTGAAAAGAACTGCGTTCATTTTTAAGCATTGAAAAACCTTTGAAATCAACTGCATTCGGCTTTTCATCAATAAAAACTTTTTCAAGAGAACTTAAAATAAAAAATTCCATATTCTCACCTATTTCTTTTGTGATATCATTCTGTCTTTTTCAACGGTTTTATCTATTGCCTTTATAACGGAATTTTCAAACCCCGTTTCTTTAAGGCTGCAAACGCCCTCAATTGTTGTGCCTCCGGGTGAGCAAACATTTCTGATAAGCTCACTTACGGGAAGAGGACTTTCAAGCAACATTTTTGCACTGCCGAAAAGCATCTGTGCGGCAATATCCTGCGAAACCTTTGCAGGCAAGCCGTATTTCACAGCCGCATTTGCAAGTGCATCTGCAAACATATAAGCAAAAGCGGGAGCTGAACCTGCAACCGCAGTAAATGCAGAAAAATACTTTTCTTCGATTTCTACTGCTTTACCGAAACACGAGCAGAAATCAACAACAAAATCAATATCTGATTTTTCTGCATTTCCGTTTGCACACACGGCAGTCATCGATTCGCTTACTGCAGCATTGATATTCGGCATAATTCTTACAACTTTTGCATCACAGCCGAAAAGAGAAGTTATTTTATCGGTTTCGGTTCCTGCGGCAGTTGAAATAATAAGAGGATTGTTTGCTTTTGCGTCTTCTTTGATTTCATTGATAAGAGCCGCAATATCCTTGGGTTTCACAGCAATAACAATGTTATCACATTCCGAAGCTACCTGATTTGCGGATTCGGCAACCGAAACTTTAAGCTCTTCTTTTAACTCATTTAATTTTGAAACATTCAAATCAAAAATAAGAATCTCTTCGGAAGATATTTTATCAGAGGCAACAACACCTTTAAGAATGGCGGTTGCAAGATTGCCGACACCTATAAATCCGAGTTTCATACTGTTCCTCCATGGTATTATGATAAAAAGCACAAAGCAACAATGCTCTGTGCTTTTTTTGAATTAAAGTTCTGATGTGCAGTTGGGGCACTTTGTTGCGTTGATGTTGATTTCGCTCTTGCAGAAGGGGCATTCCTTTGTTGTGGGTGCTGCGGGAGCCTCTTCTTCTTCCTTTTTCTTTGTCTTTTCGTTGATGGTGTTGATAACCTTGATAAGGCAGAAAATAACAAAAGCCATAATGAGGAAGTTGAGGATTGCGCTGATGAAGTTACCGTATGAAAGAGTTGCTGCACCTGCTTCCTGGGCTGCTGCAAGAGTTTCATACTCTTTGCCGTCAAGAGCAACAAACCAATTTGCAAAATCAAGACCTTTTGTTGCAAGGCTGATAACAGGCATTACGATATCATCAACAAGAGATTTAACGATAGCCTGGAATGCACCGCCTATGATAACGCCGACTGCAAGGTCAATAACATTGCCTCTCATTATAAACTTTTTGAATTCAGCCATAAAGCCTTTTCCCTTTGACATTTTAAATTACCTCCTAAAAAATATCTATAACATACTTTACCAAAAATAAAATCAAAGGTCAACACCTTCAAGGTTAAAATTTGGAATAAATTCTTCGGTTGATGACTCTTTACTCTGAAAATAGCAGTTTTCAAAGCCGAGGTCAATTATTTTGCTCTTTACTATGGAATATTCTCTTGATGAAAGTTTTCTGTTAATGGGCGGCATATCCTTTGCTTTGCCGAAAGGTGTATACTGCCTCATAACGCTGATGCAGGTTTCTTCGGGAAGATTTTCTTTAACCCACAAAAAAACCTTTTCAGCCTGCGAAATATTACCCGGCAAAACCATATGCCTGATAATAATTCCGCTTTTGGCAATTCCGTTTTCATCAACTTCAAGAGTTCCGACCTGCCTGTGCATTTCAAGAACAGCTTTTGATGCAACCTCAAAATAATCCTCTGCGCCCGAATATTTGAGTGAACGCTCTCTGTCAAAATATTTTAAATCGGGCAGATAAATATCCACCAGACCTTCAAGCATTTTAAGTGTTTCAACGCTTTCATAAGAAGATGTGTTATAAACAACGGGAACGGGAGAATTATATTTTTCAAGGACTTCAGCAAGCATCGGTGCATAATGAGCGGGAGTTACAAGATTAAGGTTATGAACACCCTTTTCGATAAGCGAATCAAAAATCCGCATCAGTTTATCTTCGCTCACTTCTTTGCCGAAAGCTCTGTGGCTCACATCATAATTCTGGCAAAAAACGCAGCCGAGATTACACCCCGAAAAGAAAACCGTTCCCGAGCCTCTTTCGCCGCTTATGCAGGGCTCTTCCCAGAAATGCGGCGCCGCCCTTGCTATTTTAAAATTTTCACCAACTCCGCAAACGCCCGTTTCAACACTTCTGTTGGCAAAGCATTTTCTGGGGCATACCGCACATTTCATACCGTACCTTCCTTATGTTAATATCTATTTAATAATTATAGATTATTATTAATAAAAATCAAGTATAAAATTAATTGCATTATTTATAAATATGTAGTATAATGTGAATATCTATGACAAAAGGGTGATATTATGCTTCTTACAATCGATATAGGCAACACAAACATAACAATGGGTGCTTATGATAAAGACGAGTTAAAGTTTGTTTCAAGACTTGCCACAAACAGAGCAATAACAGCTGACCAATATGCGGTTGAATTCAAGCAGATTTTCTCTCTTTATGACACTCCGATAAGCAGTTTTTCGGGAGCGGCAATAAGCAGCGTTGTGCCTGAACTTTCCACAACAATGAGCGATGCCGTTACGAAACTCACCGGTTGCAAGCCCATGCTTCTCGGCCCCGGAATAAAAACGGGAATGAATATTCTTATTGATAACCCCGCTCAACTTGGTGCAGACCTGCTTGCAGGCTGCGTTGGTGCTGCAGCGCTTTATCCCCTACCCTGCCTTGTTATTGACCTTGGCACGGCAAGTAAAATAAGTGTTATAGATAAAAACGGCTCATTCTGCGGCTGCACAATTGCGCCCGGAATAGGCATTTCGCTTGAAGCTCTTTCTGCAAAAACCTCACAGCTTCCAAGCATAAGCCTCAAAACACCCGCAAGAGCAATCGGAAAGAATACGGTTGATTCAATGCAATCTGGAACAGTTTTCGGTTTTGCAGCAATGATTGACGGCGTTTGCGAAAAGCTTGAAGAAGAACTCGGCGAAAAAGTTCTGACAACTGTTGCAACGGGCGGCCTTGCAAAAGACCTTATAAAAAGCTGCAAACGCGACATTGTTTACAACGGCGACCTTGTTCTTTACGGACTGAAAGTTCTTTATGAGAAAAACAAAAAATAAAAGGCAGTTCTTTACTGCCCGAATGATTTTATTCTGCTAAATTTTGCGTTGCATCCCTTAATCAACAAAATTCATATTAACGAGGCAGATTTTTGTCAGGCGGTTGAAAAAGCGCAGTTAATACTAGGTATTAACGAGCATTTTGATACCGTATGGCGGAAATATGACCGTTAAGATGATTTTGGCGGAGCAGCAGCAAGGAGGAATTATATATGTCAAAATCATCCGCAATGAAACGAAACCTTGAGCTTGCACAGCTCGGAATGCTGAGTGCACTGATTGTTATAATGACATTCGTGCCTTACATCGGATACATCAGCATAGGCGCGCTGAGTATCACTCTGCTTCACATTCCGCTTATTATCGGTGCTTGCGTTTTAGGTGTAAAAGGCGGCGTAGTGCTTGGTGCCGTATGGGGTATAACCTGCATTATTAAAGCAGCAACCTCACCCGTTGCAATAACCGACCCGCTTTTCACAAATCCGCTCGTTTCACTTCTTCCCAGAGTTATTGCAGGTCTTGTTGCAGGTCTTGTTTTCAGCCTCATTGCAAAGAAACTGAAAAAATATCACCTTGCATCAATTCTCGGTTCAATTTCAGCCTGCTTGACCAACACCGTTCTGGTTATGGGAAGCCTTTATCTTGTTTACGGTAACACTTCCGAAGCCGCAAAACTCGGAATTGTTCAGTTCGATTTAGGTTCATTTATCTATTTCATTCTCGGTGCATTCGGAACAAATGCAATTTTTGAAATGATATTGGCAATAATCGTTGCCGTGCCCATAAGCCACGCACTTCGTAAAATCAAAATTAAAGTTTAAAGGATGAATAAATCAGATGCCTATCAAAATAGCAAATGAATTACCTGCCCACAAATCACTTGAGCTTGAGAATATTTTTGTTATGACAGAGGACCGTGCCATTAAACAGGATATCCGTCCTCTTAAAATTCTTATTCTCAATCTTATGCCTACAAAAATTGAAACCGAAACTCAGCTTCTCAGATTGCTCAGCAACTCCCCTCTTCAGATTGAAATTGACCTTCTTCAGCTTAAATCCCATAAGGCTAAAAACACATCCGAAGAGCATATGCTGAAATTCTATAAAACCTTTGATGAGGTTGAAAAACAGAATTTTGACGGAATGATAGTTACCGGTGCACCCGTTGAACATCTTGAATTTGAACAGGTTGACTATTGGGAAGAACTTTGCAGTATTTTCGAATGGAGCAAAAAGCACGTTTACTCCACATTCCATATATGCTGGGGTGCCCAGGCAGCTCTTTATTATCATTACGGCGTGCCGAAATATCCTCTTGACGAGAAGGTTTTCGGTATATTCCCTCACAGATGCCTTGACCCTCTTCACCCTCTTATGAGAGGTCTTGACGATATTTTCTATGTGCCTCATTCAAGACATACAGAAAACCGCCGAAGTGATATTGCTCTTGTTAAAGATCTGCAGATTCTTTCTTATTCGGAGCAAGCGGGAGTTCATCTTATTTCAGATATGGCATGCAGAAATTTCTTTGCTTCGGGTCATTCGGAATATGACTGCGAAACACTTGCAAAGGAATATTTCAGGGATATAAACAAAGGTCTTGATATTAAACAGCCTTATAATTATTTCCCTGATAATGATGTAAATAAAACGCCCAGGGTTCAATGGAGAAGCGCTGCAAACATAATTTTCACCAACTGGCTCAATTATTTTGTTTATCAGCAGACTCCTTATGACCTGAGCACTTTATAAATCATATAAACTTAAAAATTAAAAAGGAGATAAGGGCAACATGGAGAGCCATTTCAAGCGGCAGACCAACCATAAATTTCATATGCTTGGTTTTGTGCCTTATTGTTCTCATTGCAACAAACATAGGCAATGCACCGCCGAAAAAGCCCAGCATCATAAGCGTTGCTTCGGGCACTCTCCATTTCCCTTTAATCGCTGCTCTTTTATCAAGGATTGTTAAAGCAACGGATACAACGGTCATAACCGCATAATAAATCAGAAAAAGAATTATAAAACTTCTCATTCCAAACACTCCCTATTTTTATTTTCTACTTTGCGGCAGAAAGGTAAATTCAATGAGAAAAATCATTCCCTTAATGATGATTATAGCTCTTTTGCTGTCATCATGTCAACTTAATAAGCAAGCGGAGCTTCCGACTGTTTCACAAACAGAAGCTGTTACAGAACCATACGGCACAACTGCTGTTTATGAAAGCGAAACCTCTGTTACTCAAAATCTGACAAATGCTTTAACAGCCATAACTTCAGCTATTGAAAGTTCAACAAAAATGCTTTCAACCGCTAACCGCACAACAACAAAACCCGTTACAACAATCAAACCAACCACAACATCAAAGCCCACAACAACAGTAAAACCGACCACAACGGTTAAACCCACCACCACAGCAAAGCCCGTAATTGCACAGGCCGAAATGCGTGCAATATGGATTTCCTGTTATGATTATACTTCTGCTGCAGGAAAAACAAGAGCAGAATATAAAGCCGTAACCGATAAAATGTTTAAAAACATAAAAGATATGGGGCTTAACACGGCTTTTGTTCATTTAAGAGCCTTTTCCGATGCTTTTTATAAATCGGATATTTATCCCTATTCTTCTTACATAGCAGGCAAGGAAGGAGCCTCTCTTTCATTTGACCCGTTTGAAGTGCTTCTTGAAAGTGCCCGCAGTTTCGGAATTTCAGTTCACGGCTGGATTAACCCGTTCAGAGTTTCAACCCAAAAAGATGTTTCTCTGATTTCGGCATCAAATCCCGCAAAGAAAACTCTCAATTCGGGAAATACCGACGGAAGAATCTGCATTCTTTCAAACGGAATTTATTATAACCCCGCACATACGGAAAACCATAAAATGATTATCGACGGTGTCCGTGAAATCATAAACAAATACAACATAGACGGAATTCACATAGACGATTACTTTTATCCCTCAACAAGCGTTGAGGTTGATAAAATTCAATATAACAAATATAAATCGGAAGGCGGAAAAGCAAGTCTTTCCGATTGGCGTATATCCTGCGTCAATGCTTTTGTTTCTGCTCTTTATTCAGCTGTTAAATCAGCAGATCCTAGCCTTACCGTAAGCATAAGCCCCGCAGGAAGCTTTGAAAAAAATTATAATAATTATTATGCCGATTTCAAGCTCTGGCTCTCAACACCGGGTTATGCGGATATGATTATTCCGCAGATTTATTTCGGCTTTGAGCACGAAACTCTTGATTTCAACAAGCTTCTTACTGAATGGGGCAAGCTTAAAAGGCATTCGGGAGTTCAGCTCGTTTGCGGAATAGCGGCATATAAATGTGCATTAAAAGACAGTTATGCAGGCTCGGGTTCTGCGGAATGGCAACAGAATTCCGATATTCTTGTCCGCCAGCTTAACTGCACAAGAAAAAACAGTAATTACAGCGGTTTTGCAATGTTTTCATATCAGGATCTCACAAGATCTGCCTGCAAAACAGAAATTCAGAATCTTAAAAACGTTATAACGGGGAACGATTAATGAAAAAAGACAAAATTTTATTAATTGCCGTAATAAGCATAGCTGTTGCAATAATCGGAATTATTGCCGCTATGGGTATTACGGGGAAATTCGGCGATTTGAAAGAAAGTTTTGAGCCCGATTCAACAACTGCCGCCGAAACAACCACAACCGAGCCTCAGGCGGTTACACGACCGAAATCGCAGAAGCCTGAATCGGTTGTTGCCGCAATTTACAATGAAATAACAGAAACTTCACCATCGGATATGGCAAGTTTCAAAGATAACGGCTTTAACACAGTTATCTTTGAATTAACCGCAGAGAATTCAGCTTCCGTTGCAGAACTGATTAATCACGCAAAAGCAAATTTGCTTTATTTCGGCGTAAGAGCAGATGTTTCTGAAAACTCCGATTATATCACCGCATTTATTGAAAAGAATAATGTTGATTTCGTTATTCTCTGCGGTCTTGACGAAACAATTTCGGGTTATTCCGAGAAAATGACTTCAATCTGCACCGAAATCAAAACGATTGATGCTGCAACTGAAATCGGAATTGAGCCTATGTATTGCTCAAACGCAAATGAATCCGTTGTTTCGCTTACAGAAAGTGCAACGGCAGATTTTGTTTTTCTTGTTCAGAAATATAACGATAAATCAGGCTTTTCTGTTTTTGAAAGCGGACAGGCTGTATGGAACGAAAAAACAAGCCCCCTCTGGCTTTGTCACAACCTGCAAAGCTTAAAATCCTTTTCAACAGAAAAAGCTTCCGATATGATTGACCTCATAGCAAAATCGGCTGATATGTCGCTTTGTGAAGGTATTGCATTTTACTATTATTCGGACATTGCTTCCGCTTCAGGCACGGCAACAGATATTGTTATGAACTATATCAAAGAACGTGACACCTATCTGCTTGATAAGGAATTCACTGTTTCAAATCATAAGAAAACATCGATAACGGTTGAGCAATCCGTAATAACTTTCAGAGGTTCAAGCAGCCCCGCATATGACCTTTTATGTAACGGACAGAAACTTAAAGTTGCCAAGACAGGTGATTTTTCGGTTGACTGCAACCTCAATCCGGGCAACAATACAATCAAATTTGAGCACAAAGGCAAAACATATACATACAACGTAACATATAAGATCAAGCTTCTCAAATCCGTTTCGCCTCAGAAAGATATAACCGTTCCCGGCGGAATGCAGATTGAAGTTTCAGCGGTTGCTCTTAAAGATGCAACGCTTACAGTTTCGTTCAACGGTAAAACATATAAAATGAGCGAAGCTCCCGCCATTGAGGGCGACGAAGATAATTCGCCCGATACCGAATCCGATTTCACAACATTCACCGCAACTCTTGAAACTCCCGCAAGCACAACATCTGTTCAGAAGCTCGGAAGTTACAAAGTTTCGGCAAAATATAAAACGCTTTCGGAATCGCTGACGGGTGCGAGCGTTAATGTTTCAGCAAAAGAACTGCCTCCTCCCCCGCCTCCGACAACCTTACCTCCCACCACTCAGACAACCACACAAAAAGTAACTCTTCCCTCTGAAACGTCAACAGGTGGCTCGGATGAAACAACTGAAAATACATCAAATAATCCTGATGAGAGCACATCTTCAGATACTCCAAGCATTAATCCGTCAGACCTGCTTGAAAGATATTATTACACAAAAGACTACGGTCTCGGCACAGCAAAAATATGCGAAATCATTGACGATTATGTTGAAACATATCCCGGCAACACAACAAGTACATTCTCTGTTCCCGACTGTTCACCTCTTCTTAAAGGTACGGTTGACTATGTTACCGCAAGTGCGGAATATGACGGAGATACTTATTATATTTTAAGCTCGGGTGTCAAGGTTCCCATTCTTCGCGAAGAAAGGCTTCCATCGGGAACCGAAGGAAAAATAACTCATCTTAAAATAGTTGAAAATGCATATATCATGCCTTCAAACAGCATCAATGTTATTTCAAGCAACTGCAACAGCGGCAAAACGGTTATCACTCTTGATATGAACCGTTCGGTTGCATTCAATGCAAAGCTTCTCGGTCAGAAATACGGTTTATATAACGGCAGACCCGTAACTGTTTCCGAGCTTAACTGCACGGCAATTGAAATAACTTTCAGCGACACCGTAGCAGCTTCGGGTGACATATCGTTTATGAATTCCGTTTGCAAAAGTGCAAAATGGAGTTCCGACCAAAATGCAAAAACGGTTACACTGACTCTTACCCTTGCTCAGGCAGGAAAATTCTATGGCTTCCATTATGAATATAACGATAACGGAATGCTTGTTATAACTCTCAGCCACAAGCCCTCATCACTGAGCGGCGCTGTAATTATGCTTGACCCCGGTCACGGCGGAATCGACCCGGGTGCGGCTTGCGCTGTAACATCAACAAGCCTCGGTGCGGAAAAAGATATTAACCTTTCAATTGCAACAAAGGTTAAAGAGCTTCTTGAGGCAGAGGGCGCAACCGTTGTTATGACCCGCTCGGCAGATAAATGGGTCAGCTATACCGAAAGAAATAATGCTGTTCGTGAACGCAACCCCGATATGTTCATCTCAATTCATTGCGATTCAAGTTCCACCGCTTCCGCAACGGGAACATCGGCTTATTATTACAGAGCATATTCACAGCCTCTTTCAAAGGCAGTGCACGAAAGCATTGTTAATGCATATAAGAATGAGATATATAAAGATAACACCTCCGTCAAGATAGACAGAGGCTCAAATTTCTATGCATTCAGAGTTGCCAGAGTTGAAGAATGCCCCGCAATTCTTATTGAATACGGCTTTGTTTCAAACACCGAAGAATGTCAGGTTCTTCAGACTGCAAAAAACAGAGATATTCTTGCAAAAGCAACGGTTGACGGAATCAAGCAATATCTCAGCGTAAGCTGATTTTGGTTTTTGATTCAACACGGGTTTCAATAAATGAGCTGAGCCAGAAAGCGGGAATGCTCACCAAAAACCAGACCGCTGAAAACTGCGGGCAAATCTGACCCATAACATTAAACGGTTTATCCGAATAATCCCAGACATTCCACCCTGCGGCAACATTAACGAGCATACCTATGCCAAACTCTATGCTTGTTATAATAATCATTCCGAGCAGGCATCTTATTAAAAGCGGAATATTGCGGCTTTGGTTAATGAGGGTAAAAAGAACGAGAACCGTTCCGCCCGCCAAAGCCATTGACCAATGGGTGTAGCCTCTGAATATAACCTCGGCAAGACCGTATCCTATTGCACCAACGGCAAAACTCATAAAATATTTTTTCATTATTATCACCTTAAAATATAATTGGCAAAAGAGGTGTTTTTATGCGGCAGATGACCGCTTTGGTAAAACCTGCATCTTCATTATGCAATCTTAAATGCAGCTATTGCTTTTATTGCGATGAAACTGAAAACAGAACCAAAAATTCAAATTCGGTTATGACGGCTGAAACTGCCGAAAAGCTTATCCGCGAAATTTTTGATTTCTGCGGTGACAATTCAAATATTCATTATATGTTTCAGGGCGGCGAACCTTTAATTGCAGGCTTGGAATTTTTTGAAAGCTTTATTCAGACTGTTGAAGCTCTTAAAACGGAAGGTACGGTTGTTAACTATTCGCTTCAAACTAACGGAACGCTGATTGATGAAAAATTCTGCGATTTTTTTAAAAAGCACAATTTTCTTATCGGAGTTTCAATCGACGGTGATGAACCTATTCACAACGCTTTCCGTTCGGAATCATTTGAAAAAGCGATTAACGGCGTTGAGCTTCTTAAAAAGCACGGAGTTGATTTTAATATTCTTTCCGTAATAACCGCAAAAACAGACGCAGCAAAGCTTTTTGATTTTTATAAAAGAAACAATTTCAGAAATGTTCAGCCCATATATTGTCTTGACCCGCTTGACGGAACAAAAAGCGATTTCAGCCTCGACGCCAAAGGTCTTGCAAGGTTCAAAAAGCGTTTGTTCAATCTTTGGTTCAAAGAAATTTCGGCTGGCAGACACTTTTATATAAGAGATTTTGATAATCTTCTTTCAATGATAACCAGAGGATATGCGGAGCAATGCGGCGCAAGCGGCAGATGCAATGCTCAACTTGTTGTTGAATCTGACGGCACCTGCTATCCCTGCGATTTTTATTGCATTGATAAATTTGAATGTCCCAATATCAACAACTCAACAATCAATGATATTCTTAACAGCAACGGGCTTCGGAGCTTTATGGAATATGATGAAGAAAAAAACAACCTTTGCCCCACCTGCCCCGTTCAGAAGATATGCGGCGGAGGTTGCAAACGCTACAGAAGCCTTTACAATCAGCTTTCGGGTTACTGCCCGATGATGGATTTTATTCTTCATGCACTTGATAAACTTCGCGAAATAAGATAAATGAGGTATAGAAAATGAATAAACCTAATATTATATTTTATTTTTCAGACCAGCAAAGAGCGGATTCTGCAGGATGCTACGGTCAGAAATTACCCGTAACACCGAATCTTGATAAAATTGCAGAAGAGGGAACTCTTTTTGAAAATGCATTTTCGTGCCAGCCCGTGTGCGGACCTATGAGAGCCTGCCTTCAAAGCGGTGTTTATGCAACGCAGAACGGTTGCTACCGCAACGATATAGCTCTCCCTCTTGATTGCAAAACGATTGCTCATTATCTCAAAGATGCGGGATATGACACATCATATATCGGCAAATGGCACCTTGCCTCGGATAAAGAGCATAACCTTAAAACAAAGCCTACCCCCAAGGAGCGCCGCGGCGGATATGATTATTGGAGAGCTTCCGATGTTCTTGAATTCACTTCTCACGGATACAACGGCTATGTTTTCGATGAAAACTGCAACAAGCTCAATTTCAAGGGCTACAGAGCAGACAGAATCAATGATTATGCCGTTGAATATATAAAAGAACAAAAACACGATAAGCCGTTCTTTATGTTTATTTCGCAGCTTGAGCCTCACCATCAGAATGACAGATTCAGATTTGAAGCTCCGAGAGGTGCAAAAAAGAATTTCAAAAACTATGATCTTCCCGGTGACCTTGAAGGAACACTCGGCGATTGGAGAATGCAATATTCATCCTATCTCGCCTGCTGCAACAGAGTTGACTATAACTTCGGAAAGCTTATTGAAGCACTTAAAGAAGAAGGCTTATATGATAATACAATTATTATATATACCTCTGACCACGGCTGTCATTTCAGAACAAGAAATGCTGAATATAAGCGTTCGTGCCACGAAGCGAGCATAAAGGTGCCTCTTGTTATAACGGGCGGCGGATTTACGGGCGGCGGCAAAGTGAATGACCTTGTTTCACTTATCGATTTGCCCTCAACCATTCTTGATATTGCAGGCGTTGAAATCCCCTCTCATTTTATGGGCAAAAGCCTTGCAGATAAAAAAGGGCACGAGAGCGTCTTCGTTCAGATTTCCGAAAGTCAGATAGGCAGAGCAATAAGAACATCAAAATGGAAATACAGCGTAACTTCGCCCAACAAAGACTGCGCTTTTTCAGGCATCTATACAGAAGATTTTCTTTATGATTTAGAAGCTGATCCGTTTGAAAAGAATAATCTTATCTGCAATCCCGAATATAAAGAAATCAAAGAAAACCTTAAAAGCATACTTATTTCACATATGAAGAATGCGGGTGAACCCGATTTTGAGATAAGAGAAAAGAGCGAATAATAAATAATGAAAATAACAAATGAAATAAAAAGAAGATTGCTGGGGCCTGACGGCTCGCTCACCGAGCCCGGGTGGGCAACAAAACTTATTTTTGAATACAGCCCCTTTGATGTTAAAGCCAATAAAATGCGCATCAAGGAATGGGATTATTATGTGATTGCCGATGAAAACGGTGCATTCAGCACGGTAATTGCAGATAACCGCTATATGGGTCTTGCCAATGCCTCATATTATGATTTCAAAGAACAGAAAAAATATGATTTCATAACTCCCCTGATTATGCCTAAAGGCAAACTCAATATGCCGACCGACAGCGCAACGGGCGATATTTATTATAAAGACCGTTACTGCAGCCTTGCGTATATCCACGAAAAAGACGGCAGACGGCTGATTGGTAAATATCAGAAATGCTCCATACACGATGAAATGGAATTTGATATTTTCCTTGAAAAGAATCCCGATGACACAATGGTTATCGCAACCCCCTGGGATGAGGACAAAACTGCCTTTTACTACAACCAGAAAATCAACTGTATGCCCGCAAAAGGATATCTGAAATTCGGCGGAAGAACAATAGAATTCTCCCCTGAAAAGCATTTTGCAACCCTTGATTGGGGCAGAGGTGTGTGGACATATGACAACACCTGGTATTGGGGCACGGGAAACGGTTTTATCAATAACAAACGTTTCGGTTATAACATAGGCTATGGCTTCGGCAACACTTCTGCTGCAAGCGAAAATATGATATTCTATGACGGAAAATGCCATAAATTTGACCGCATTGAATTCGTTATTCCCGAGGATGACACCAAAAAGCCCTGGAAATTCATAAGTTCCGACGGCAGATTTGATATGAATTTCATTCCCGTTTTTGAAACAATAACGGATATGGGAATTCTTTTTATAAGGCAGAATGCAAACAAGGTTTTCGGCAAGCTGACGGGCAAAGCAATTCTTGATGACGGAACGGCACTTGAAATCAAGGATATGATAGCGTTTGCCGAACGAGTAAGAAACAGATATTAATAAAAAAGACCTCTGATGAAATTTCATCAGAGGTCTTGATTTTTAATTGATTATCTGCCTGAGGTTGCGGTTGTTTTGAGTGTAACGTCGTGATAGCCGCCCTCAACAATGCTTGTTGCGGAAACAACTGTAAGCTTTGCATTCTTCTGAAGGTCAGGAATGTTAGTAACACCGCAGTTGCACATTGTTGACTTAACCTTATAAAGGCTCTTTGCTACGTTATCGCTGAGAGGACCTGCATATGTTACATATGAGTCAACGCCCTCTTCAAAGCTGAGCTTTGATTTGCCGCCAAGGTCATATCTCTGCCAGTTTCTTGCTCTGTTGGAACCTTCACCCCAATATTCCTTAACATATGCGCCGTTAATCATAAGCTTATTGGTGGGGCTTTCATCAAATCTTGCAAAATATCTGCCGAGCATCATAAAGTCAGCACCCATTGCAAGAGCAAGAGTCATATGGTAATCGTGAACAATACCGCCGTCTGAACAGATGGGAACATAGATGCCTGTTTCTGCATAATATTCATCTCTTGCAGCAGCAACCTCGATAAGAGCTGTTGCCTGGCCTCTGCCGATACCCTTTGTTTCTCTTGTAATACAGATTGAACCGCCGCCGATACCAACTTTAATAAAGTCTGCACCTGCTTTTGCAAGGAACATAAAACCGTCACGGTCAACAACGTTACCTGCGCCAACCTTAACCTTATCGCCGTATTTTTCACGAATAAAAGCAAGAGTCTGCTCCTGCCATACTGTATAGCCTTCTGATGAGTCGATGCAAAGAACGTCTGCACCGGCTTCAACAAGTGCGGGAACTCTCTTTTCATAGTCAAGAGTGTTGATACCTGCACCAACAATGTAGCTCTTGTTTGCATCAAGAAGCTCCTGGGGATTTTCTTTATGCTGTGAATAGTCCTTGCGGAAAACAAAATAAAGAAGCTTTCCGTCTTTATCGATAATGGGAAGTGAATTGAGTTTGTTTTCCCAGATGATATCGTTTGCTGCCTTAAGAGTTGTTGTTTCAGGAGCAGTGATAAGTTTTGCAAAAGGAGTCATAAATTCCGAAACGGGTGTTGCAACGTCCATTCTGCTTACTCTGTAATCTCTGCTTGTTATAACACCGAGAAGCTTGCCGTTAGGTGTGCCGTCATCGGTAACTGCCATTGTGCTGTGGCCTGTTTCTTCAAAAAGAGCAAGAACTTCAGCAAGGGTTGAATCGGGCTTAAGGTTTGAATCGCTTACAACAAAGCCTGCCTTATAGCTCTTTACTTTAGCAACCATAGCAGCTTCATCTTCAATGCTCTGTGAACCGTAGATAAACGAAACGCCGCCTTCTTTTGCAAGAGCAATTGCCATTGTATCATTTGATACAGACTGCATGATAGCGGATACCATAGGAATATTAAGGCTGAGGGGGCATTCCTCTTCGCCTTTTCTGAATTTTACGAGCGGAGTCTTAAGCGACACATTGGCGGGAATACATTCTCTGGATGTATATCCGGGAATGAGAAGATATTCGCTGAAAGTTCTTGAGGGCTCCTGACAATAAATAGCCATTTTGTTTTCTCTC